>NZ_JBJJTJ010000020.1:0-75409 GCF_054177765.1 Modestobacter lacusdianchii
CCGCCGCCGAGCCGAGGGCAAGACCGACCGCGAGATCAAACGCTGCCTCAAGCGCTACATCGCCCGCGAGCTCTACCGACGCCTCGAATCACCACCGATCGCGACTTGACGCGTCATAGGAGCGTCCTGATCAGAGCTGAGGAGCCGGGGCATCACTCGACGGTGACGGACTTCGCCAGGTTGCGCGGCTGGTCGACGTCCAGGCCCCGGGTGCTGGCGATCTCGCAGGCCAGCACCTGCAGCGGCACGGTGGTGACCACCGGGGCGAGCAGGGTCGGCGTGCGCGGCACCCGGATCACGTGGTCGGCGTAGGGCAGCACGTCGTCGTCCCCGTCCTCGGCGATCACGATGGTGCGGGCGCCCCGGGCACGCACCTCCTGGATGTTGGAGACGACCTTGCCGTGCACCGACTCACGGCTGCGCGGTGAGGGCACGACGACGACCACCGGGGTGCCCTGGTCGATCAGCGCGATCGAACCGTGCTTCAGCTCGCCCGCGGCGAAGCCCTCGGCGTGGATGTAGGCGAGCTCCTTGAGCTTGAGCGCGCCCTCCAGGGCCACCGGGTAGCCGACGTGCCGGCCCAGGAACAGCAGGGTGTCCTCGGTCGCCAGCGAGCGGGCGAGCTCCCGCACCGGGTCCATGTCGGCCAGCACCCGGGTCACGGCGTCGGGCAGGCTGCGGAGGTCCTCGACGATGGCAGCGACCTCGTCGGCGTACTTGACCCCGCGCACCTGGGCGAGGAAGAGACCGACCAGGTAGCAGGCCACGACCTGGGTGAGGAAGCCCTTCGTCGACGCGACGGCCACCTCCGGCCCGGCGTGGGTGTAGAGGACGGCGTCGGACTCCCGCGGGATGGTCGACCCGTTCGCGTTGCAGATCGCCAGCACCCGAGCCTTCTGGTCCTTGGCGTGCCGCAGCGCCATCAGGGTGTCCATCGTCTCGCCGGACTGGCTGATGACGACGACGAGCGTCGAGCGGTCCAGCACCGGGTCGCGGTAGCGGAACTCGCTGGCCAGCTCCACCTCGACCGGGATGCGGGTCCAGTGCTCGATGGCGTACTTGGCGATCAGCCCGGCGTGGTAGGCGGTGCCGCAGGCCACCACGAAGACCTTGTCGATGTCGCGGAGGTCCTGGTCGGACAGCCGCACCTCGTCCAGCACCAGCTCACCGGCCTCGCCGAGGCGGCCGAGCAGGGTGTCGGCCACCGCCCGGGGCTGCTCGGCGATCTCCTTGAGCATGAACCAGTCGTAGCCGCCCTTCTCGGCGGCCGCGGCGTCCCAGTCGACGGTGTAGGCGGTCGGCTCCACGGCGGCGCCGTCGAAGTCGGTCACCGTCACCCCGCGGGTGCGGTGCAGCTCGACGACCTGGTCCTGGCCCAGCTCGAGGGCGTTGCGGGTGTGCGCGATGAACGCGGCGACGTCCGAGCCGAGGAAGTACTCGCCCTCGCCGACGCCGACGACCAGCGGGCTGTTGCGGCGGGAGGCCACCACCGTGTCCGGCTCCGCGGCGTGGGTGGCCACCAGGGTGAAGGCACCCTCCAGCCGGCGGCTCACCGTGCGCATCGCCTCGGCGAGCCGGCCGGGGCCCTCGGCGGTCTCGGCGTAGACGGCGGCGAGCAGGTGGGCGACCACCTCGGTGTCGGTCTCCGAGCTGAACTCGACGCCGGCCGCCTGGCACTCGGCCCGCAGCGGGGCGAAGTTCTCGATGATCCCGTTGTGGATCACCGCGACCGACCCGTCGGCCGAGACGTGCGGGTGGGCGTTCCGGTCGGTCGGGCCACCGTGCGTCGCCCACCGGGTGTGCCCGATGCCGAGGGTGGAGGCCGGCAGCCCCGCCTCGGCGAGCTCCTTCTCCAGGTTGGCCAGCTTGCCGGCCTTCTTGGCGGTGCTCAGCTGCCCGTCGGCGAGCACGGCCACACCGGCCGAGTCATAACCCCGGTACTCGAGTCGCCGCAGACCCTCCAGGACGACGTCCAGTGAGTCCTTCGGGCCGACGTACCCCACGATGCCGCACATTCGCCCGAGAGTACCGGGGACAGCGGCCCCCGTCCGGTGACGTGAGTCCGGCGGCCGAGCGGGCGAGGGGCGTCAGCCGGTGGCGGCGACGACCGCGGCCAGCCGGCCGGCGACCTCGTCGGCCTGCTCCTGGGTCGGCGCCTCGACCATGACCCGGACCAGCTGCTCGGTGCCCGAGGGCCGCAGCAGCACCCGGCCGGTGTCGCCCAGCTCCTCCTCGACCCGGTTCACCGCCTCGGCCACCTCGTCGCTCTCCACCACGGCCAGCCGGTCGGTCACCGGCACGTTGACCAGCGTCTGCGGCAGTCGCTGCACCACGGAGGCGAGCTCGGACAGCGAGGCGCCGGTGGCGCTCATCCGGGAGAGCAGGGCCAGACCGGTGAGCAGGCCGTCGCCGGTCGTCGCCCAGTCCAGGAAGACCAGGTGACCGCTCTGCTCGCCGCCCAGCGACAGGCCGCGCGAGCGGAGTGCCTCGAGCACGTACCGGTCGCCGACCGCGGTGGTGTGCACCGTGATGCCGGCCTTGCGCATGGTGTGGTGGAAGCCGAGGTTGCTCATCACGGTGGCCACGACCGTGTCGTCGGTGAGGTTGCCGCTCTCGTGCAGGGCGAGGGCGCAGATGGCCAGGATGGCGTCGCCGTCGACGACGTCACCGTCGGCGGTGACCGCGAGGCAGCGGTCGGCGTCACCGTCGTGGGCGATGCCGATGTCGGCGCCGTGCGCCGCGACGGCCTCGATCAGCGGCCCCAGGTGGGTCGAGCCGATGCCGTCGTTGATGTTCCAGCCGTCGGGCTCGCCACCGATCACGTTCACCTGGGCCCCGGCCCGGCGGTAGACCTCGGGGGCGGAGCGGGCGGCGGCGCCGTGCGCGCAGTCGACGACGACGCGCAGGCCGCGCAGCGGCTCGCGCAGTGCCGACAGCACGTGCGCGGTGTAGTCCTCGGCTGCGCCGGCCAGGTCGCGGACCCGGCCGATCCCGCCACCGGTGGGCCGGTGGTCGGCCTCGTCCCGGCCGGCGACCCGGCGTTCGATCGCCGCCTCGACCGCGTCGGGCAGCTTGTGGCCCCCGCGGCTGAACAGCTTGATGCCGTTGTCGGGCATCGGGTTGTGGCTGGCCGAGATCATCACGCCGAGGTCGGCGTCGGTGCGGCCGGTGAGGTGGGCGATCGCCGGCGTGGGCAGCACGCCCACGCGCAGCACCTCGGCCCCGGCGCTGGCCAGGCCGGCGACCACGGCCGCCTCGAGCATCTCCCCGCTGGCGCGGGGGTCGCGGCCGACGACCGCGACGGGACGCGAGGTCCCGTCGCGGTCGGCGAGCACGCTGGCGGCGGCACGCGCCACCGAGAGGGCCAACTCCGGCGTGAGGTCGGCGTTGGCCCGACCCCGGACGCCGTCGGTCCCGAACAGGCGACCCACGGACGTACCGGTCAGCGCTTGGAGTACTGGGGGGCCTTGCGGGCCTTCTTCAGGCCGTACTTCTTGCGCTCGGTGACACGGGGGTCACGAGTGAGGAAGCCGGCCTTCTTCAGCGCCGGACGGTCGTCCGGCTCGACCTCGATGAGGGCGCGGGCGATCGCCAGGCGGAGGGCACCGGCCTGGCCGCTGACGCCACCACCGTTGAGGATGCCGACGACGTCGTACTGCTCGGCCTTCTCCAGGATCACCAGCGGCTCACGGATGAGCTGCTGGTGCACCTTGTTCGGGAAGTACTGCTCGATGCTGCGGCCGTTCAGCGTGAACTGGCCGGTGCCGGGGAGCAGACGCACCCGGACGACGGCCTCCTTGCGGCGGCCGACGGTCTGGATGGGACGCCCGTCGGCGTCGGTCACGGTCAGTGCGCTGGTCACTGGGCCACCTGCTTGATCTCGAAGGTCTGGGGCTGCTGGGCGGCGTGCGGGTGCTCAGGGCCGGCGTAGACCTTGAGCTTGGAGAGCATCTGCCGGCCCAGCGAGTTGTGCGGCAGCATGCCCTTGACGGCGCGCTCGATGACCCGGTCGGGCCGGGTGCGCAGCTCGTCGCCGACGTTGATGGCCTTGAGGCCACCCGGGTAGCCCG
The DNA here is from genome assembly GCF_054177765.1 of Modestobacter lacusdianchii. NCBI lineage: Bacteria > Bacillati > Actinomycetota > Actinomycetes > Geodermatophilales > Geodermatophilaceae > Modestobacter > Modestobacter lacusdianchii. Next base: position 4,071 of record NZ_JBJJTJ010000020.1, read on the forward strand.
AGTGCCGGTAGGCGGTCTTGACGTCCCGCTTGGAACCGGTCAGCGCGACCTTGCCCGCGTTGACGATGACGACGAAGTCACCGGCGTCCACGTGCGGGGCGAACTGGGGCTTGTGCTTGCCGCGCAGCAGCTGCGCGGTCTGGCTGGCGAGTCGACCGAGCACCACGTCGGTGGCGTCGATGACGTGCCAGGCCCGGGTGATGTCACCGGGCTTGGGGCTGTACGTGCGCACGAGGCTCACTTGTCCTGTCGTCGTCGGGCGGGTGGCTGGTGGGATCGCCTCACCGAACACGGGAGACGCGGACCGACCCGAGGGGTCGGGGTCCCGGACGCGCGCGCACCAGCCGGCGGCGCACACCAGCGGACGACGATACCAGCCGCACGAGCCGCGTTCCCCGCCGTCCGATCGGCCGGACGGCGCAGCGCTCAGCTGACCTCGCGCAACCGCCCGGTCGCCACGTCGTAGACGGTCCCCCGGACCTCGGTGCTCAGCAGGTACGGCGTCGCCCCGATCAGCCGCATCGACTCCCGGACGTCGGCGTCGACGTCGGTGAAGGTGCGCGCGGTCCACGGCGGGCGGTGCCCGGTGCGCTGCTCGACCAGGTCGGCGACCTCGTCGTCGGTGGCCTTGTTCAGCCCGCAGTCGGTGTGGTGCACCAGCACGACGGCGCGGGTGCCCAGGACGTGCTGGGAGATCGTCAGCGAGCGCAGGGTGTCCTCGGTGACGACGCCGCCGGCGTTGCGGATGACGTGCGCGTCGCCGACGGCCAGGCCGAGCATGCCGAACAGCGGCATGCGGGAGTCCATGCAGGCGACGACGGCGACCTTGCGCGCCGGGGCCACCGGGAGGTCACCGGGGAACTCCCCGAGCCAGGCCTCGTTGGCCGCCAGCATCCGGTCGATCTCGGTCACCAGGTCCTCCTGTCGCGCGCCGATCGCCGCTCACCGTAACCGGGCGTGGCTACGGCCGGTGCTGCGCCTCGGTCCGGCGCCGGCCCTCCTCGGCGAGCCGGGCGACCTCGGCCGGGGACAGCCGGGGCCGGCCGCCCAGCCGGGACACCGTCAGCGCCGCCGCGGCGCCGGCCTCCCAGGCGGCCGACCGGGGGTCGGCGCCGCGGAGCAGGGCGACGGTCAGGGCGGCGACCACGCTGTCCCCGGCGCCGGTGGGGTCCACCGGGTCCTGGCCCAGGAGGGGCACCAGCTCCTCCCGCACCTGACCGCCGGGCTCCCGCCACACGGTCAGGTCGCCCTCCTCGCCGGCGGCGAGGCTGACCACCCGGGGGCCGGCGGCGCACAGCTCGGTGGCCGCGGCCCGCACGTCGCGGAGACCGTCCAGCTCGCTGCCCACCCACATCGCCGCCTCTGTCTCGTCGGCCCGCAGCACGTGGACCGAGGCCAGCAGCGCGTCCCTGGTCTCCTCGTCCGGGGGTGCGCCGTCGGCGACGGTCAGCGCACCGCGAGGCGCCCGCTGCAGCGCGGCACGCACCGCGTCGCCGGGCTGCTGGAGCTGCAGCAGCACGGCCCGGGCACGCCGGAGCAACGACTCGGCCGCCGCCACGTCGGCCGGGGTGAGGAGGGTCGGGCCGGGGACGTCCTCCAGCAGCCGCCGGACGCCACCGGGTTCGACCAGGTCGACCAGCAGGGCGGTCGCCGTGTCCGGCCGGCGGACGACCCCGGACACCCAGAGACCGTCGCTCACCGCCTGGGCCAGCACCAGGTCACCGGCCGGGTCGTCGCCGAGGACGCCGACCAGCGCCACCGGGCAGCCCAGCTGGACGGTGGCCAGCCCCTGGTTGGCGCCCTTCCCGCCGAGCACCTCGCGCCGCCGGCGGACCGCCGTGGACCGGCCACCGCGCGGCAGCCGGTCGATGTCGAGGACGAGGTCCCGGCCCACCTGGCCGACGACGACGGCGGGCCCCTCGGGGGCGGTCACCGGTCGGCTCGCCGCGGTCGACGTCCCGGCTGCCAGCTGATGATCATCACTGGGACAGCCTGCCCGCTCACGCTCCGTGGCGCGAGCACCAGCAGCGCACCACCGACCCCGGCGCCGGGGCCACCGGCGCGGCCATCAGTGAGGATGGGCGGGTGCGCACGGTCGAGGAACACCAGGCGGTGGTCGCCGGGCTGCTCGCCCCGCTGCCGGTCGAGGACGTCCCACTCGCGGCAGCAGCGGGGCGGGTGCTGGCCCGGGACCTCACGGCGCGGGTGGCGCTGCCCGGGTTCACCAACTCGGCCATGGACGGGTACGCCGCCCGGCACGCCGACGTGGGGGCCGCCCGGGAGGAGACCCCCGTCCGGCTGCCGGTCGCGGCCGACCTGCCGGCCGGCCGCAGCGACGTCCCGCCACTGGAGCCGGGCACCGTGCACCGCATCATGACCGGCGCCCCGGTGCCCGCCGGCGCCGACGTGATCGTCCCGGTCGAGCGCACCGACGCCGGCACGGACACCGTCACCATCAGCTCCTCCCCCGCCGCCGGCAGCCACCTGCGCCACGCCGGGGAGGACATCCGGGCCGGCGAGCTGGCCCTGCCGGCCGGGACGGCACTGGGCGCCGCCCAGCTGGGCCTGGCCGCCGCCGTCGGGTACGCCACCGTCCCGGTGCGCCGGCGGCCCCGGGTGCTGGTGCTCTCCACCGGCACCGAACTGGTCGAGCCGGGCCGGCCGCTGCGGACGGGGCAGATCTACGAGTCCAACTCGGTGCTGCTGGCCGCCGCCGTCGCCGACGCCGGGGGCGAGGCCCGCACGCTGCACTTCGTGCCCGACGACGTCCAGCAGTTCCTGACCGCCGTCCGCGCCGAGCTGCCGGACGCCGACCTGCTGGTCACCAGCGGTGGGGTCAGCGCCGGCGCCTACGAGGTGGTCAAGGACGCCTTCGCCGGGCTGGGCACCGTCGAGTTCGGCAAGGTCGCCATGCAGCCGGGTGGGCCACAGGGTGCCGGCACCGTGGACGGCGTCCCCGTGGTGACCCTGCCCGGCAACCCGGTCAGCTCGTTCGTCTCCTTCGAGGTGTTCGTCCGGCCCGCCCTGCGCCGCGCGCTCGGCCACCGCGACCCCGACCGGCTGCGCACCACCGCCCGGCTCGCCGCCCCGCTGCGCTCCCCCGCCGGCCGCCGGCAGTTCCTCCGCGGCCGGTTCGACGGTGCGGTGGTCAGCCAGGTCGGCGGGCCCGGATCCCACCTGGTGGCCCATCTCGCCCGGGCGAACTGCCTGGTCGTCGTCCCCGAGGACGTCACCGAACTGCCGGCCGGCGCGCAGGTCGCCGTCGTCCTGATCGAAGGAGCCCTCCAGTGAGCCAACCGCGGCTGACCCACGTCGACGAGACCGGCGCCGCCCGGATGGTCGACGTGACCGCCAAGCCGGTCACCGCCCGGGTCGCGACCGCCGCCGGCCGGGTCCTGGTCAGCCCGGAGGTGGTCGCGCTGCTGCGCGGCACCGGGGTGCCCAAGGGCGACGCGATCGCGGTCGCCCGGATCGCCGGCATCGCCGGGGCCAAGCGGACGCCGGACCTCGTGCCGCTGTGCCACCCGATCGCCCTGCACGGGGTGACCGTCGACCTGGAGGTGACCGACGAGGCCGTCGAGATCACCGCGACCGCCCGCACCGCCGACCGCACCGGGGTGGAGATGGAGGCGCTGACCTCCGTCGCCGTCGCCGGGCTCACCGTCATCGACATGGTGAAGGCCGTCGACCCGCGGGCGTCGGTCACCGACGTGCGGCTGCTCGCCAAGTCCGGCGGCAAGAAGGGCGACTGGGTCCGGTGAGCACCGAACTGCCCGCCGACGCCCGGGCCGTCGTGCTGACCGCCTCCAACCGGGCCTCCGCCGGGGTGTACGAGGACCGCTCGGGGCAGCTGCTCGCCGAGGGGCTCCGGGACCTGGGCTTCGCCGTGGAGGGCCCGCACGTCCGCCCGGACGACGTCCCGGCGCTCACCGAGGTGCTCCGGGCTGCCGTGGCCGGCGGGGCCGACGTCGTCCTGACCACCGGGGGCACCGGGCTCTCACCGACCGACGTCACCCCCGAGGCGACCCGGGCGGTGCTCGAGCGTGAGGCACCCGGCATCGCCGAGGCCGTGCGCCGCTTCGGCGCCGACCACGTGCCGACGTCGGTGCTGTCCCGCGGGCTCGCCGGCACCGCCGGCCGCACCCTCATCGTCAACCTGCCCGGCTCCACCGGCGGCGTCCGGGACGGCCTCGCCGTCCTCGGCCCGCTGCTCCCCCACGTGGTCAGCCAGCTGCGCGGCGGCGACCACTGACGGAGGCCCCGGGCTGGTCCAGCACCAGCCGCTCGGGGTGGGTGTAGACGTTGCAGCCGTCACCGCGCAGGAAGCCGATCAGGGTGATGCCGACCTCCTGGGCCAGCTCCACGGCCAGCGAGCTGGGCGCCGAGACCGCCGCCAGCACCGGCACCGCGGCCATCGCCGCCTTCTGGGTCAGCTCGAACGACGACCGGCCGCTGACCATCAGCACGTGCCCGGCCAGCGGCACCCGCCCCTCCCGGACCGCGTCGCCGACCACCTTGTCCACCGCGTTGTGCCGTCCGACGTCCTCCCGCAGGGCCACCAGCTCACCGTCGGCGCGGAACAGCCCGGCCGCGTGCAGCCCACCGGTCTTGTCGAACACCTCCTGCGCGGCCCGCAGCCGGTCCGGCAGGGCCAGCAGCGTCTCCAGCGTCAACCGGGTGTCGTCGGCGGCGACGTCGTGGGCCGTCTTCGTGCGGATGGCGTCGATGCTCGCCTTTCCGCAGACGCCGCACGAGCTGGTCGTGTAGAAGTTCCGGTCCAGCGCGGTGTCCGGGGCCTCCACGCCGGGGGCGAGGTCGACGTCGACCACGTTGTAGGTGTTGCGCCCCTCGTCGTCCACGGAGTTGCAGTAGCGCAGGCCGGCGATGTCCGCGGCCGAGGCGATCACGCCCTCGGTGGTCAGGAAGCCGTGGACGAGGTCGAAGTCGTCGCCGGGGGTGCGCATGGTGACCGCCAGCGGCGTCCCGCCCAGCCGGATCTCCAGCGGCTCCTCCGAGGCGACGGTGTCCGGCCGCCGGGTGTGCAGCGGCCCACGGATGCGCAGCACCGGGGTGCGGCTGGTGACTCGTCCCACCCCGCAGACGGTACTCACGGCTCGCGCCCTACCGTTCCGCGCATGACCCCGCTGCCGCCCTTCGCCGCCATCGTCCTGGCCGGTGGCCGCGCGGCCCGGCTCGGCGGTCAGGCCAAGCCGCAGCTGGACGTCGGTGGCCGGTCGATGCTCGCGACGGTGCTGGCCGCGGTCGACGGCGCGTCCCCGGTCGTCGTGGTCGGCCCGCCGCAGCCGGTCCCGGACGGCGTCGTGCTGGTGCGGGAGGAGCCCCCGGGCGGCGGGCCGGTGCCGGCGCTCACGGCCGGCCTGGCCGCGGTGGGGGACGCCGAGGTCGTCGCCGTCCTCGCCGCCGACCTGCCCTTCCTCACCCCGGACCTGGTGCACGCGCTGCGCGGGCGGCTGACCGGCGACGGGGTGCTGGTGGTCGACGAGACCGGCCGGGACCAGCTGCTGCTCGGCGTCTGGCGCACGGCCGCGCTCCGGGAGGCGACCGGGTCGGCCCGGGCGCACGCGCCCCTGCGCGGCGTGCTGGCCCCCCTGGCGGTGCAGCGCTACCGGCCGGAGGCGCCGTCCGGCTCCCCCGCGCCGTGGACCGACTGCGACACCCCCGCGGAGCTGGCCCGCGCCCGCGCCGCCGCACTGCGCCCCTGATCACGGTCGGACTGCCCGCCGCCCGCCCGGGTAGGGCCACCGCATGCGCATCGTCATCGCAGGAGCCCACGGGCAGATCGCCCGCCGCCTCGGCCGGATGCTGAGCGACCGGGGGGACACGGTGCTCGGCATCGTGCGCAACCCCGACCACCGACCCGACCTGGAGTCCGACGGCGTCCAGCCGGTGGTGCTCGACCTCGAGCAGGCCACGGTCGAGGACGTCACGGCCGTCGTCAGCGGGGCGGACGCCGTGGTGTTCGCCGCCGGCGGCGGACCGAACAGCGGAGCCGCCCGCAAGGACAGCGTCGACCGGGGCGCCGCCGTCCTGCTGGCCGACGCCGCCGTCGCCGCCGGGGTGCGCCCCTACCTGCTGGTGTCCTCGATCGGCGTCGAGCAGGTCGCCGACGGGCGCACCCCCGAGGGGATGGACGAGGTCTTCGTCGCCTACCTGCGCGCCAAGCTGGCGGCCGAGCAGCACGTGCTGTCCGCGCCGGGCCTCACCCCGACGGTGCTGCGGCCCGGTGGCCTGACCGACGAGCCGGGCACCGGGCGGGTGCGCCTGGAGCGCACGAGCGACCGCGGCCAGGTCTCCCGGGACGACGTCGCCGCCGTGCTGCTGGCCCTCCTCGACTCCCCGAAGGACGGCACGGTGGTCGAGCTGCTCGCCGGCGACACCCCCGTCACCGAGGCCGTCGCCGCCCTGCCCTGACGCCCGGCTACCCGCCGGCGGAGCTGCCCGGGCCGGCGCGGTGGGGCTCGGGCCGCTTGGCCCGGGTCACCACGGCCCGGGCCGCGAGCTCGTCGTCGTCCGGGTAGTCGACCCGGACGAGGGTGAGACCGCCGGCGGGCGCCACCGGCACGTCGTTGGCCCGCTCCGTCCGGGTCAGCAGCGAGGCCGGCCAGCCCGCCGGGCGACGCCCCTCCCCGACGGCGATCAGCGCGCCCACCAGGCTGCGCACCATCGAGTGGCAGAACGCGTCGGCCGAGGCGCGGATCTCGATCAGGTCGCCGTCCCGGGTCACGTCGAGGTCGAGCAGGGTGCGGATGGTGGTCGCACCCTCGCGCCGGCGGCAGTAGGCGGCGAAGTCCTGCTGCCCCAGCAGCAGCGCCGCCGCGACCCGCATGTCGGCCACCTGCAGCGAGCGCGACCAGGCGGCGGTGTCCGCCCGGCGCAGCGGGGGCGGACCGGAGTCGGCGTCGGTCAGCCGGTAGACGTAGTGCCGGGCCAGCGCGGCGAACCGGGCGTCGAAGTCCGGGCTGACCACGCGGGCGCCGGTGACCGCCACGTCCGGGGGGAGCACCCCGCGCAGCCGCCGCAGCAACCTGCCGTGGTGCTGGGCGAACAGCTCGGCCGGCAGGTCGGTGTGGGCGACCTGCCCGGTGGCGTGCACCCCGGCGTCGGTGCGGCCGGCCACGGTCAGGTCGACGTCGTGCCGGAGCACCGTGGCCAGGCCCAGCTCCAGCTCGCCCTGGACGGTGCGCTGGCCGGGCTGACGGGCCCAGCCGTGCAACGCCGTCCCGTCGTAGGACACGTCCAGCCGAACGCGGACGAGCCCGCCACCGGTCACGGTGGCGGGCTCGTCGACGTGCTGCTGCTCCATGGAGCGGACCGTCAGGAGACGGTCAGGTCACTTCGGGTCGGTGGCCGGCTCGCCACCGGGCGCCTGGGTGCCCGCGGTCGCGGCGTCGCCGAGCTCAGCGGCCTCGACCTCCGCGGCGGCCGCGTTGGCCACGTCCGGGGACAGCTCCGGGTCGTCGACCACGGCGGCGTTCTCGCGCGTGGGCTCAGCGGTGACGTCGCCGTCGTCCTGCCGCTCACCGTCGGGGTTGTAGACGTCGGTGACCACGGCCTGACCGGCCGCGAGGTCCTCGGCCGGCTCGTCGCCGGTCACGGCCGGGCTGGTGTCCCCACCCGGGCCCGTGGTGACGCCCTCGTCGGTCAGGTCGCCGTCGGAGGTCTCGCGGGCGTCCGCGGTGACCTCACCGGCAGCGGCCGACGCACCGGCGCCGGCGGCGAACCGGGTGCCCCGGGCGCGCTCGGCCTCGCCGACGGCCTGCTGCGCCACCGTCTGGCCCTCGACCAGCTCGATGATCGCCATCGGCGCGTTGTCGCCCTTGCGCGGACCGACCTTGACGATGCGCGTGTAGCCACCGGGCCGGTCGGCGAAGCGCGGGCCGATCTCGGCGAACAGGTGGTGGACGACGTCCTTGTCACGGATGGTCGTCATGACCTGGCGACGGGCGTGCAGGTCACCGCGCTTGGCGAAGGTGACCAGCTTCTCGGCCAGCGGACGGAGCCGCTTGGCCTTGGTCTCGGTGGTGGTGATCCGCCCGTGCTCGAACAGCGAGGTGGCCAGGTTGGCCAGCATCAGCCGCTCGTGCGCGGGGGACCCGCCGAGACGGGGGCCCTTGGTGGGGGTGGGCATGTCGGTCCTTCCTCAGGCCGCCGGGGTGTCCCTGCGAGCCGCGCGTTCACTGATGGGTGGTGCTCCGGGGCCGGCGGTGCCGGACCCGGCGGGACCCTGCCGCCCCGGGGGGCGACAGGGTCCGTCTGTCAGAGCTGCTCGGTCTCCTGGAAGCTGCCCTCGTCGTACTGGGCGGGGTCGCCGTAGGCGGCGTCGCCCTGGTACGCGTCGGTCTCGTAGCCCTCGTCGTAGCTCTCCACCGAGGAGGGGACGAACCCGGGCGGGCTGTCCTTGAGGGCCAGGCCCATCGCGGCCAGCTTGAGCTTGACCTCGTCGATCGACTTCGCACCGAAGTTGCGGATGTCGAGCAGGTCGGCCTCCGAGCGGGTGACGAGCTCACCGACGGTGTGCACGCCCTCGCGCTTGAGGCAGTTGTAGGACCGCACGGTGAGGTCCATGTCCTCGATCGGCATCGAGAAGTTCGCGATGTCGGCGGCCTCGGCCGGGCTCGGCCCGACCTCGATGCCCTCGGCGTCGACGTTCAGCTCGCGCAGCAGGCCGAAGAGCTCGACCAGGGTCGAACCGGCGCTGGCGATCGCGTCGCGGGGCTCCATCGACGGCTTGGTCTCGACGTCGACCACCAGGCGGTCGAAGTCGGTGCGCTGCTCGACGCGGGTCGCCTCGACGGCGTAGGTCACCTTGAGCACCGGCGAGTAGATGGAGTCGACGGGGATGCGGCCGATCTCCTGGCCGGGCTGCTTGTTCTGGGTGGCCGGCACGTAGCCGCGGCCACGCTCGACGACCAGCTCGATCTCCAGCCGGCCCTTCGCGTTGAGGGTCGCGATGTGCAGCTCGGGGTTGTGCACCTCGACACCGGCCGGCGGCGCGATGTCGGCGGCGGTGACCTCACCCGGGCCCTGCTTGCGCAGGTACATGGTCACCGGCTCGTCCGAGTCGGAGCTGACCACGAGGCCCTTGAGGTTCAGGATGATCTCGGTGACGTCCTCCTTGACGCCCGGCACGGTGGTGAACTCGTGCAGGGTGCCCTCGATGCGGATGCTGGTGACAGCAGCGCCGGGGATCGAGGACAGCAGGGTGCGACGCAGGGAGTTGCCGAGGGTGTAGCCGAAGCCCGGCTCCAGCGGCTCGATGACGAACCGCGAGCGCTGGGCGTCGATGGTCTCCTCGGTGAGGGTCGGACGCTGTGCGATGAGCATGGTGGTTCTCCTTCGTGTCCTCCGGCGACCGCCATATGACGCCGTGAGGGAGGTGGTGCCGGCGGGGCGGACATCGGTCCACCCGCTCCGCCGTGGAGCCGATCGACGCCTCACCCCCACCGCTGGGCGGTGGGGGTGAGGCGGTCGGTCACTTGGAGTAGAGCTCGACGATCAGCTGCTCCTGGACCGGGGTGTCGATCACCTGACGCGCCGGGATGCTGTGGACCAGCACCTTCAGCTGCGAGGAGATGACCTCCAGCCACGGCGGGACCGGACGGGAGCCGGCCTTCGCCTGGGCGAGCTGGAACGGCACCATCTCGGCGGACTTTGCAGCCACCTCGAGGATGTCGTTCGCGGTCACCCGGTAGGACGGGATGTCGACCTTGCGGCCGTTGACCTTGATGTGGCCGTGGCGCACCAGCTGGCGGGCCATGTCGCGGGACTCGGCGAAGCCGGCCCGGTAGACCACGTTGTCGAGACGCGACTCGAGGATCTGCAGCAGGACCTCACCGGTCTTGCCCGACTTCTTGTTGGCCTCTTCGTAGTAGCCGCGGAACTGCTTCTCCAGCACGCCGTAGATGCGGCGGGCCTTCTGCTTCTCGCGCAGCTGGAGCAGGTACTCGCTGTCCTTGGTGCGACCGCGGCCGTGCTCGCCCGGCGGGTACGGCCGGATCTCGATCGGGCACTTCGGGGACTCGCACTTGCTGCCCTTGAGGAACAGCTTCATCTTCTCGCGCCGGCACATGCGGCAGTCGGCTCCGGTGTAACGGGCCACGTCTATCTACCTCTTCGTCTCGTCAGTGACCGGTCAGACCCGGCGGCGCTTCTTGGGGCGGCAGCCGTTGTGCGGCTGCGGCGTCACGTCCTGGATCTGACCCACCTCGAGGCCGGTGGCCTGCAGGGAGCGGATCGCGGTCTCGCGGCCGGAGCCCGGGCCCTTCACGAAGACGTCGACCTTGCGCATGCCGTGCTCCTGCGCCTTGCGCGCGGCGTTCTCGGCAGCCATCTGCGCCGCGAACGGCGTGGACTTGCGGGAGCCCTTGAACCCGACGTGGCCGGCCGAGGCCCAGCTGATCACGTTGCCCGTGGGGTCGGTGATCGACACGATCGTGTTGTTGAAGGTGCTCTTGATGTGCGCCGCGCCGTGGGCGACGTTCTTCTTCTCCTTGCGGCGCACCTTCTTGGTGCCAGCTGCCGCGCGAGCCCTGGGAGGCATCTCTCTCCGGTCTGAGTCTGTGTTCGTGGCCTGGTCGCCCGCGCGGTCCTAGCCGAGGGGGCGGTCGTGCTCAGGCGCACCGCCGGTCCGGCCCTACGGACCCGCGACGGTGCGCCGACGTGCTGGGATCAGCGAGCCTTCTTCTTGCCCGCGATGGTCTTGCGCGGGCCCTTGCTCGAGCGCGCGTTCGTCTTGGTGCGCTGCCCGTGCACCGGCAGGCCACGGCGGTGCCGCAGGCCCTGGTAGCACCCGATCTCCACCTTGCGGCGGATGTCGGCGGCCACCTCGCGGCGCAGGTCACCCTCGACGCGGAAGTGCTCGTCGATGTAGTCGCGCAGCTTGAGCAGGTCCTCGTCGGTCAGGTCCTTGGCGCGCAGGTCCGGGCTGACGCCCGTCGCGGCCAGGGTCGCCTTGGCCGAGGTCGGCCCGATCCCGTAGATGTAGGTGAGCGCGATCTCCATCCGCTTCTCGCGGGGAAGGTCGACGCCAGCAAGTCGTGCCATTGTCAGGTACTCCCTCAGCCCTGGCGCTGCTTGTGCCGGGCGTTCTCGCAGATGACCATGACCCGGCCGTGCCGGCGGATCACCTTGCACTTGTCGCAGATCTTCTTCACCGACGGCTGGACCTTCACCGGTGCCGCCCTCATTCCTGTAGTTCGTGGCCGGAGCCCGGCACCCGTGGGGACACCGGACCGGCAGGGGTCACTTGTAGCGGTAGACGATGCGGCCGCGCGTGAGGTCGTAGGGCGAGAGCTCCACGACGACGCGGTCCTCGGGCAGGATGCGGATGTAGTGCTGCCGCATCTTGCCGCTGATGTGGGCGAGCACCCGGTGCCCGTTCTGCAGTTCGACCCGGAACATCGCGTTGGGCAGCGGCTCCACGACGCGACCCTCGACCTCGATGGCCCCGTCCTTCTTCGCCACGCCTACACGGCCTCCTCGTTCGATCGACGTGCATGCGCCCATGCCGGTGCGACAGGGCGGTGGTGCTGGGGTTCACTGCTGGATGACGCTGGTGCGGGCGCTCTCGCTGAGGGCGTCCGTCGGCATACGGCCACAGCACGACGACGGACGGCGCGAACGCCATCGGTCACTGTACTCCCCGTGGCACCAGGTCTCCAACCCGGCCTCGGGTGACGGTGACCTCGCTCCCCGAGCGTGGCCCCCAGGCGACCGCGGCCGGCAGGTCAGGACCGGGCGGTCACGCCGAAGGGCGCCAGGCCGGAGACGCCGCCGTCCTCGGCGGTGAGCACCCAGGGGCCCTCCGGCGTGATGGCCACGCTGTGCTCGAAGTGCGCGGCCCGCGAGTGGTCCTTGGTGACCACCGTCCAGCCGTCGTCGAGCTCGACGGTGGCCGGGTCGCCGATGGTCACCATCGGCTCGATCGCCAGCACCAGGCCCGGGACCAGCTTCGGCCCCCGGCCGGCCCGCCCGTAGTTGAGCACGTGCGGGTCCTGGTGCATCTCGGTGCCGATGCCGTGACCGCCGTAGTGGTCGACGATCCCGTAGGGGTGCTCGTGTGCGGTGATCGACTCCTCCACCGCGTGGCTGATGTCGGTCAGCCGGCCACCCGCGATCGCCTTGGCGAGCCCCGCCCACATCGACTGCTCGGTGACCTCCAGCAGCGCGGCGTCCTCCGGGCTGGCCGCCCCGACGGTGACGGTGACCGCCGAGTCGCTGTGCCAGCCCTGCAGGATCGCGCCGCAGTCGATGGAGATGTTGTCCCCCTCGGCCAGGACCCGGTCCGGGCTGGGGATGCCGTGGACCACCTCGTCGTTGATCGACGCGCAGATGGTGCCGGTGAACCCGTGGTAGCCGAGGAAGTTCGGCACCGCCCCGTGCGACCGGATGTGGTCCTCGGCGATGGCATCGAGCTCACCGGTGGTCACACCCGGGGCGACGGCGGCCTTGACGGCCTTCAACGCACCGGCCGTGATCAGACCGGAGGCCCGCATCAACTCGACCTCGTGCGCGGTCTTGATCTGGATCATGCGTCCACTCCACTTCGCCAACAGGGGCAGTCGGGCGAGGAGCGCGGCACCGCGGTCGCCGTGCACCGGAGAGCCCCGGTCTCAGTCCTCGGTCGAGCCGTCGGCCGGCTCGTCCCCGGGCTCGTCGTCCAGGGCGTGCTCGGCGCCGAGCGCCTGCAGTGCACGCCGGGTGACCTCGTCGATCTCGCCGATGGCGTCGATCTGGCTGAGCAGCCCTGCCTCGGCGTAGAAGCCGGACAGCGGTGCCGTCTGTTCCCGGTACACCTCGAGCCGGTGCCGGACGGTCTCGGGCTTGTCGTCGTCCCGCTGCACCCACTCGCCGTCGACGAGCATCCGGCGTCCGGAGAGCCGGCGGACCAGCTCCTCCTCGTCGACGACGAGTTCGAGGCACCGGTCGACCGCATGGCCCATCTCGGCGAGGGAGTCGCGCAGCTGCTCGGCCTGGGCGATGGTGCGGGGGAAGCCGTCCAGCAGGAAACCGGCCTTGGCGTCCGGCTCGGCCAGCCGATCGGACACCATGGCGACGGTGATCGCGTCGGGGACGAGGTCACCGGCGTCCATGTAGACCTTGGCCTGTCGCCCGAGGTCGGTCTTCCCGCTCACGTTCGCGCGGAAGATGTCACCCGTGGAGATGGCGGGCACGCCGAGCCGGCCGGCGATGATCTGGGCCTGGGTCCCCTTGCCGGCTCCCGGCGGGCCCAGCAGCACGACGCGCACTACCGCAGGAACCCTTCATAGCTGCGCTGGTTGAGCTGCGTCTCGATCTGCTTCACCGTCTCCAAGCCAACTCCCACCATGATCAGCACCGCGGTCCCGCCGAACGGGAAGTTCTGGTTCTGCCCCTCTTGCGTGATGGAGAGGAACAGGTTGGGCAGCACCGCCACCAGCCCGAGGTAGATCGATCCGGGGAGGGTGATCCGCGACAGCACGTACTGCAGGTACTCAGCGGTCGGCCGCCCGGGTCGGATGCCGGGGATGAAGCCGCCGTACCGCTTCATGTCGTCGGCCCGCTCCTCCGGGTTGAACGTGATCGACACGTAGAAGTACGTGAAGAAGACGATCAACGCGAAGTAGATCGCGATGTGCACCGGGCTGCTCTGGTTGATCACGTAGTTCTCGAAGAACCGCCGCACCGGACCGCTCGAGTCGCTCTGCAGCTGGCTGATCAGCTGCGGCAGGTAGAGCAGCGAGGACGCGAAGATCACCGGGATGACACCGGCCTGGTTCACCTTCAAGGGCAGGTACGTCGACGTGCCGCCGTACATGCGGCGGCCGACCATCCGCTTCGCGTACTGCACCGGGATGCGGCGCTGCGCCTGCTCGACGTAGACCACCGAGGCGATGACCACCAGCGCGAAGATGCACACCACGGTGAACACCACGGCGCCGCGGGTCTGCAGGATCGACCCGCCCTCGGCGGGGATGCGCGCCGCGATCGAGGTGAAGATCAGCACGGACATGCCGTTGCCGATCCCCTTCTCGGTCAGCAGCTCACCGAGCCACATGATCACGGCCGTGCCGGCGGTGAGCGTGACCACCAGGACGACGGTGGTCCAGACCGAGTCGGACGGGATGATGTCCTGCTGGCAGTTCGGGAAGAGCTGCCCACTGCGCGCCAGCGCGATGATCCCGGTGCTCTGCAGCACGGCGAGCGCGATCGTCAGGTACCGGGTGTACTGGGTCAGCTTCTGCTGGCCCGACTGCCCTTCCTTCTTGAGCTGCTCGAACCTCGGTATGACCACGACCAGCAGCTGCACGATGATGCTCGCGGTGATGTAGGGCATGATGCCCAGCGCGAACACCGAGAGCCGCAACAGCGCGCCACCGGAGAAGAGGTTGACCAGCGAGTAGACGTCGCGCTGGTCGGAGGCCTGGGCCTGGTCCAGGCAGCTGTTGATCGCCTCGATCGAGACGCCCGGCCCGGGGACGCTGGCACCCAGCCGGTACACGGCGATGAGGGCCAGGGAGAACAGCAGCTTGCGCCGGAGGTCTGGCGTCCGGAACGCCGCGGCGAACGCCTGCAGCACGTGCCCTCCCCGAATCGGTCGTGTGAGTGTATGGACCACCTCGCCCCCCACCACCCGCAGGTTCGCGGCAGGGCCCCGCGGGGCGGCCGTCCAACCCTATCCGTGGGGAGCTGGATGCCAGACGACCCCCGGGACGGGCACCCTCATCGGGTGACCGGCCCGGGGGTCGGCTGGGTCAGATCTGGGTGGTGCTGCCCCCGGCAGCGCCGATCTTCTCCTCGGCGGACTTGGAGAAGGCGTGCGCACGCACGTTCACCGACACCCCGCCGAGCTCGCCGGTGCCGAGGACCTTGACCGGCTGACCGCGCCGGATCGCGCCGGCGTCGGCCAGCGTGTCCGGGTCGATCGCGCCACCCTGCGGGAACAGGGAGGCGATCCGGTCCAGGTTCACGACCTGGAAGACGACCTTGTTGTTGTTCTTGAAGCCCGAGAGCTTCGGCAGCCGCATGTGCAGCGGGGTCTGACCGCCCTCGAAGCGGGCAGAGACCTGCACGCGGGCGCCGGAGCCCTTGGTGCCGCGACCGGCGGTCTTCCCCTTGGAGCCCTCACCACGACCGACACGGGTCTTCTTGGTGTGGGCGCCGGGGGCCGGCCGCAGGTGGTGGACCTTGAGAGTCATTGCGTTCCCCTGCTCAGACGATCTCTTCGACGGCGACCAGGTGCGGCACCGTCGCGACCATCCCGCGGATCTCGGGACGGTCCTCCTGGACGACCGAGTCGTTGATCCGCTTGAGCCCCAGCGAACGCAGCGTCTGACGCTGGTTCGGCTTGGTGCCGATGGCCGACTTGACCTGGGTGACCTTCAGCTGAGCCATCTCAGACCCCCTGACCGGCCCGCGCGCGCAGCATGGCGGCGGGAGCGACGTCCTCCAGGGGCAGGCCGCGGCGAGCCGCGATCTCCTCGGGGCGGACGAGGTCCTTCAGCGCCTGCATGGTCGCGTGGACGATGTTGATCGGGTTCGAGGACCCGAGGCTCTTGGAGAGCACGTCGTGGATGCCGGCGCACTCGAGCACGGCGCGCACCGGACCACCGGCGATGACCCCGGTACCGGGGCTGGCCGGCTTGAGGAGCACGACACCCGCCGCCGCCTCACCCTGCACCGGGTGCGGGATGGTGGCCGCGATGCGGGGCACCTTGTAGAAGTGCTTCTTGGCCTCCTCGACGCCCTTGGCGATGGCCGCGGGCACCTCCTTGGCCTTGCCGTAGCCCACGCCGACGGTGCCGTCGCCGTCGCCGACGATCACCAGCGCGGTGAAGCTGAAGCGCCGACCGCCCTTGACGACCTTCGAGACGCGGTTGATCGCCACGACCCGCTCGATGAACTGGCTCTTCTCTGCGGCACCACCGGGTCCGCGACCGCCGTCCCGGCGGTCGCGACGGTCGTTGCCGCCGGTGCCACCGGCACCGCCGGCGCCACCGCCGCGTCGCTGTGGTCCTGGCATCAGACGTCCCTCTCGATCTCGATTGTGGTGCTCATCAGAAGTCCAGCCCGCCCTCGCGGGCACCGTCGGCCAGAGCCGCGATGCGCCCGGCGTACCGGTTGCCGCCACGGTCGAAGACGACCGCGTCGATGCCGGCGGCCTTGGCACGCTCGGCGACGAGGGCCCCCACCCGGCGGGACAGCGCGGACTTGTCGCCCTCGACGCCCTTCAGGCTGGCGTCCATGGTCGACGCACTGGCCAGGGTACGGCCCACCGTGTCGTCGATGACCTGGACGTGGATGTGCCGGGAGCTGCGCTTGACGACCAGGCGCGGGCGCTCCGGCGTGCCACCCACCCGCTTGCGCAGGCGGTTGTGACGGCGCAGCCGCGAGACGCGGCGCGCAGTGCTGACGTCGGTGCCCACGGGCTTGTGCACCCGGGCACCCTTCGCGGTGTTCGCTGCCTGTGCCATCACTTGCCCGTCTTCCCGACCTTGCGCTTGACGACCTCGCCCTGGTACCGCACGCCCTTGCCCTTGTACGGGTCGGGCCGGCGGATCTTGCGGATCTTGGCGGCGACCTCGCCGACCTGCTGCTTGTCGATGCCCGTCACCCGCAGGCGGGTGGGCGCCTCGACGGTGAAGGAGATCCCCTCGGGGGCCTTCACCACCACCGGGTGGCTGAAGCCGAGCGCGAACTCGAGGTCCGAGCCGCGAGCCTGCACGCGGTAACCCACACCGACGATCTCCAGGGTCTTGTCGTACCCCTGGGTCACCCCGGTGATCATGTTGGCGATCAGCGTCCGGGACAGGCCGTGGAGGGCCCGGCTCTCACGCTCGTCGTTGGGGCGCTGCACCAGCAGCGTCCCGTCCTCACCGCGCTCGACGGTGATGGGAGCGGCCACCGTGTGGCTCAGCTTCCCCTTCGGGCCCGAGACGTTGACCGTGCGCCCGTCCAGGGCGACGTCCACTCCGCTGGGCACCGGAATCGGGAGTCGTCCGATCCGTGACATGTCTGCTCGCTCCTCTTACCAGACGTAGGCGAGGACTTCCCCACCCACGCCCTTCTTGGTCGCCTGCTTGTCGGTGAGCAGCCCGGTGGAGGTGGAGATGATCGCCACCCCGAGGCCGCCGAGCACCTTCGGCAGGGCGGTCGACTTCGCGTAGACCCGCAGGCCGGGCTTGGACACGCGGCGGACGCCGGCGATGCTGCGCTCGCGGTTGGGGCCGTACTTGAGGGAGACCACGAGCTCCTTGCGCACGTGGCCGTCCACCTCGACGTCGTTGACGGTCCAGCCGCCGATGTACCCCTCCTGCTGGAGGATCTCGGCGACCTTCGTCTTCAGCTTCGACGACGGCATGGCCGCGGCGTCGTGGTACGCCTGGTTGGCGTTGCGGATGCGCGTGAGCATGTCCGCGATCGGGTCGGTCATCGTCATGGGTGCGTCGTGCCTCTCTCGCCGCGGTTCCTCATGCGCTGGGTCCCGGAGACTTGGCGCTGGGCCTGTCGGCGATCGGTGGTGCTCATCTGGGTGACCGGTTGGTCGGTGTCACTGCTGAACAGCCCCGCTCCACCCCGCCGCGAGCAGGCTCGCGACGGGATGGAGCGGTCCTTCACCAGCTGGACTTGCTCACGCCCGGGAGCTCCCCGGCGTGCGCCATCTCGCGCAGGCAGATCCGGCACAGGCCGAACTTGCGGAACACGGCGTGCGGACGACCGCAGCGCTGGCAGCGGGTGTAGCCGCGCACGGCGAACTTCGGCGTGCGGGCCGCCTTGTTGACAAGGGCCTTCTTGGCCATCTCTCGGTCTCCTACCTTCTACGCAGACCGCGTCAGCGGGTCGCGTTCACGACGGTCTGGCCGGCGAAGGGGAAGCCGAGCAGCGTGAGCAGCTCGCGGCCCTCCTCGTCGGTGGTGGCGGTGGTCACCAGGGTGATGTCCATGCCGCGCGGACGGTCGATCTTGTCGACGTCGATCTCGCGGAACATCGACTGCTCGGTCAGACCGAACGTGTAGTTGCCGTGGCCGTCGAACTGCTTCGGGTTCAGGCCGCGGAAGTCACGGATGCGGGGCAGGGCCAGCGACAGCAGCCGGTCCAGGAACTCCCACATGCGGTCGCCGCGGAGGGTCACCTTGGCGCCGATCGGCATGCCCTCGCGCAGCTTGAACTGGGCGATGGACTTGCGGGCCCGCACGACGGCGGGCTTCTGGCCGGTGATGGCGGTGAGGTCGCGGACCGCGCCGTCCATCAGCTTGGCGTCACGGGTGGCCTCGCCGACGCCCATGTTGACCACGATCTTGACCAGACCGGGGATCTGCATGACGTTGCTGTAGCCGAACTCGGACTGCAGGGCGGGCGCGATCTCCTCGCGGTACCGGGCCAGCATCCGGGGCAGCTCACGGGTGGGTGCGCTCATGGTGATCAGAGGTCCTTACCGGTGCGCCGCGAAACCCGGATGTTGCGGCCTTCCTCGTCCTTGCGGTAGCCGACCCGGGTCGGCTTGTCCTCGGAGTCGATGACCATCACGTTGCTCACGTGGATGGCCGCCTCCTGCGTGACGATCCCGCCCGACTGGGCACCACGCTGGGTGGTGCTGATCCGGGTGTGCTTCTTCACCCGGCCGATGCCCTCGACGAGGACCTTCTGGGTCTTCGGGAACGCGGCGATGACGCGGCCCTTGGCACCCTTGTCCTTGCCGGACAGGACGACGACCGAGTCGCCCTTCTTGACCTTCATCGACGGGGTCTTCCCGTTCGACGGCTGAGCCATGATCACAACACCTCCGGAGCGAGCGAGATGATCCGCATGAAGCGCTTGTCACGCAGCTCCCGGCCCACGGGGCCGAAGATGCGCGTGCCGCGCGGGTCGCCGCTGTCGCGGATGATGACCGCGGCGTTCTCGTCGAAGCGGATGTAGGAGCCGTCGGGACGCCGACGCTCCTTCACCGTGCGCACGACGACCGCCTTGACGACGTCGCCCTTCTTGACGCCGGCGCCGGGCAGCGCGTCCTTGACGGTGGCGACGATGACGTCACCGATGCCCGCGTAGCGGCGCCCGGACCCGCCGAGCACGCGGATGCACAAGATCTCCTTGGCCCCGGTGTTGTCGGCGACCCTGAGCCGCGACTCCTGCTGGATCACTTCCTGCTCCTGTATCTCAGTGGCGACAGCCGGACCGGATCGGTGAACCGGCTGTCCGGCACCCACGTGCGGACGCACCGGCAGCGTGTGCCGCCGGTGCGTCCGTGCACGGGTACCGGGATGTGGCGCGCACCCGGAGGGCGCGCCAGTCGTCCAGGGTACTCCCTGCCCACCGGCCCCGAGGAGCCGGCTGCCGAGTGACTTACTTGGCCCGCTCGACGATGCTCACCAGGCGCCAGCGCTTGGTGGCCGAGGTCGGCCGGGTCTCCATGATCTGGACCCGGTCGCCGATGCCGGCGGTGTTCTCGTCGTCGTGCGCCTTCAGCTTGCTCGTCCGGCGCAGGACCTTGCCGTACAGGCCGTGCTTCACGCGGTCCTCGACCTCGACCACGATGGTCTTGTCCATCTTGTCGCTGACCACGAGGCCCTCACGGACCTTGCGGTAGCCACGCCCGGCGAGGCCCGGGCCGCTGGCGGCCTGCGTCTGCTCGCTCTCGCTCATGCCACACCCTCGTTCGGGGCGACCGAGAGACCCAGCTCGCGCTCGCGCATGATCGTGTAGATCCGGGCGATGTCGCGGCGGACGGTCTGCAGTCGCCGGTTGTTGTCCAGCTGGCCGGTGGCCACCTGGAACCGCAGGTTGAACAGCTCTTCGCGCGACTCGCGCAGCCGGGTGGCCAGCTCGTCGGCGGACAGCTCGCGCAGCTCAGGCGCAGTGAGACCGGCGGCCATCACACCTCTCCTTCGCGAGTGATGAAGCGGCACTTCATGGGCAGCTTGTGGATGGCCCGGCGCATGGCCTCGCGGGCCACGGGCTCGGCGACACCCGACAGCTCGAACATGATCCGGCCGGGCTTGACGTTGGCGACCCACCACTCGGGCGAGCCCTTACCGGAACCCATGCGGGTCTCGGCGGGCTTCTTGGTGAGCGGACGATCGGGGTAGATCGAGATCCACACCTTGCCGCCACGCTTGATGTGGCGGGTCATGGCGATACGAGCGGACTCGATCTGCCGGTTCGTCACGTACGCCGGCTCCAGGGCCTGGATGGCGTACTCACCGAAGTTGATCGCGGTACCGCCCTTGGCCCGCCCGGAGCGGTCCGGGTGGTGCTGCTTGCGGTGCTTGACGCGACGTGGGATGAGCACGTCTCAGCCCTCCGTGTTCTCGGCACCGGCGGCCTGCGCGGCTGCGGTGCCCTCTGCGCCGGCGGCCTCGCCGACGCTCTGTGCGGGAACGGCCTCACCAGTGGTGACGGCGACGACGTCGGCCGGCGCGTCGGTGGGCTGCTCGGTGGTGGCCGGGCCGGTGGTGGTCTCGGCCGCGGCGCGGCCGGCCTCGGTGCCCCCGGCGGTGGTGCCCGAGGAACCCGAGCGGCGCTGCGGGCGCTGGGCCCGCTCACGGCGCTGCTGACGCTGGGCGAGGGCCTCGAGGGCCTCCCGCTCGGCGCGCGAACCGCTGGCGTCACCCTTGTAGATCCACACCTTGACGCCGATGCGACCGAACGTCGTGCGGGCCTCGTAGATGCCGTAGTCGATGTTCGCCCGGAGGGTGTGCAGCGGCACGCGACCCTCGCGGTAGAACTCCGACCGGCTCATCTCGGTGCCACCCAGGCGACCGGAGCACTGCACCCGGATGCCCTTGACCTGCGGGCTCCGCTGCGCGGACTGCATCGCCTTGCGCATGGCACGACGGAAGCTGACCCGGCTGGAGAGCTGCTCGGCGACACCCTGGGCGACCAGCTGCGCGTCGGACTCGGGGTTCTTGACCTCGAGGATGTTCAGCTGCACCTGCTTGCCGGTGAGCTTCTCCAGCTCACCGCGGATGCGGTCGGCCTCGGCACCACGACGGCCGATGACGATGCCCGGCCGGGCGGTGTGGATGTCGACGCGGACACGGTCACGGGTGCGCTCGATCTCCACCTTCGAGATGCCGGCACGCTCCATGCCCTTGCCCATGAGCTTGCGGATGGCCACGTCTTCCTTGACGTAGTCGGCGTAGAGCTTGTCCGCGTACCACCGGGACTTGTAGTCGGTGGTGATGCCGAGCCGGAACCCGTGCGGGTTGACCTTCTGACCCACTAGCGGGTCCCTCCCCTCGTGTTGCTCTTCTGCTGGGTCGCCGGGCCGGACTGCCCGGTGTCCCGACGTGCCTTGCGGGAACGCTGCGCGAGCTCGGCGCTGGAGCTCACCTCGCTCACCTCGACGGTGATGTGGCTGGTCCGCTTGTTGATGCGGAACGCCCGGCCCTGCGCACGCGGACGGATCCGCTTCAGCGTGGGGCCCTCGTCGACGAACGCGGCGCTGACGACGAGCGCAGCCGGGTCGAGCTGCAGGTTGTGCTCGGCGTTGGCGACGGCGCTGGCGACGACCTTGGCCACCGGCTCACTGGCGGTCTGCGGCGCGTAGCGCAGCAGGGCCAGCGCCTCGTCGGTCGGCAGGTAGCGGATCAGGTCCACCACCCGGCGGGCCTTCATGGGGGTGACGCTGACGAACCGGGCCGTGGCCCGGGCGACCGGCGTCTCCTGTCCCAACTGGGAAGTCATCTGGAGATTCTCTTCTCTACCTGGTCGTCGCTCAGCCGCGCCGCGACCGGCGGTCGTCCTTGACGTGCCCACGGAAGGTGCGCGTGGGCGCGAACTCGCCGAGCTTGTGCCCGACCATCGCCTCGGTGACGAACACCGGGACGTGCTTGCGGCCGTCGTGCACGGCGATCGTGTGCCCGAGCATGTCGGGGATGATCGTCGAGCGCCGCGACCAGGTGCGGATGACGTTCTTGGTGCCCTTGTCGTTCTGAGCGTCCACCTTGGCGAGCAGGTGGTCGTCGACGAACGGGCCCTTCTTCAGGCTGCGTGGCATGTCTGTCGGACTCCTCTACCCGCTCAGCGCTTCTTGTTGGTGCGCCGGCGGCGCACGATCAGGGCGTCACTGGCCTTCCGCTTGCGCGTCCGGCCCTCCGGCTTGCCCTTCGGGTTGACCGGGTGCCGGCCACCGGAGGTCTTGCCCTCACCACCACCGTGCGGGTGGTCGACCGGGTTCATGGCGACACCGCGGACGGTGGGGCGCTTGCCCTTCCACCGCATGCGGCCGGCCTTGCCCCAGTTGATGTTCGACTGCTCGGCGTTGCCCACCTCGCCGATCGTCGCGCGGCAGCGGACGTCGACGTTGCGGATCTCACCGGAGGGCATGCGCAGCTGCGCGAAGCGGCCCTCGCGGGCGACCAGCTGGACGCTGGTGCCGGCCGAGCGGGCGACCTTCGCGCCGCCACCGGGCCGGAGCTCGATGGCGTGGATGACCGTGCCGACCGGGATGTTGCGCAGCGGCAGGTTGTTGCCCGGCTTGATGTCGGCCGCGGGGCCGCACTCGACCAGGTCGCCCTGCTTCAGCTTCGCCGGGGCGATGATGTAGCGCTTCTCACCGTCGGCGAAGTGCAGCAGCGCGATGCGCGAGGTGCGGTTGGGGTCGTACTCGATGTGCGCGACCTTGGCCGGCACGCCGTCCTTGTCCGCCCGGCGGAAGTCGATCAGCCGGTAGGCCCGCTTGTGCCCGCCGCCCTGGTGCCGAGCGGTGACCCGGCCGTGGACGTTGCGCCCGCCGCGACCGTGCAGCGGCCGGACCAGCGACTTCTCGGGGTGGTCGCGGGTGACCTCGGCGAAGTCGGCGACGGACGAGCCGCGGCGGCCCGGCGTCGTCGGCTTGTACTTACGGATGGCCATGGTTCCTCAGAGTCCTCTGGTCCGATCGGTGGTCCGGGGCCGTCAGGCGCCCGGGCCCCCGAAGAGCTCGATGCGGTCGCCGGGGGCCACGGAGACGATGGCGCGCTTGGTGTCCTTGCGCTTGCCCATCACAGCGCCCTTCGAGCGCTTCCTCTTCCCCTGACGGTTGATCGTGTTGACGGCGAGGACCTTCACGTTGAAGACCTGCTGAACAGCGATCTTGATCTGGGTCTTGTTGGCGTCGGGACGCACGATGAACGTGTACTTGTTCTCGTCGAGGAGCCCGTAGCTCTTCTCGGAGATGACCGGGGACAGCAGGACGTCCCGGGGGTCGCGGACGCTCATGCCTTCTCCTCGGTGCTCGCGGCGACATCGCTGTTCTGGTTCGACGTGGTGCCGTCCTCGGTGGGCGCGGTCGCGTCGACACCGGCGTTGGCCGCCTCGGCCTGCTCGGCGGGGGCAGCGGCGGCCTCGGCCGCGGTGGCCGGGGCAGCGTCCTCGGCGGAGGCCTTGGGAGCCGCCTTCTTGGCCGCGGCCTTCTTCGCCGCCTTCTTGGCCGGCGCCGGGTCGACCGGGGCGACGCCCAGGTCGAGGTCCGTGGTGCCCTGGCCCTCGATGGAGGGGATGGCGCCGGGGACGTCCGGGGTGGTCAGGTCGGGCAGCTCGGCGGAGCTGGCCCGGCCGCGACCGGTGGCACCGGGACCGGCGACGTACTCGGCCAGGGCGGTCTCGGTGAAGACCACCTCGTCGGCGACGAGCACGTCGTAGGTGTTCAGCTGGCCGGCCTCGATCAGGTGCACCCGCGGCACGTTGCGCAGGCTGACCCAGTTGAGGACGTCGTCCCGGTCGAGCACGACCAGCACGCGCTTGGCGGAGCTGACCGCGTCGAGCACCTTGAGCGCGGCCTTGGTCGAGGGCGCGTCACCCTCGACGAAGGCGGTGACCACGTGCACCCGGCCCTCGCGGGCCCGGTCGGAGAGGGCACCGCGCAGGGCGGCGGCCTTCATCTTCTTCGGGGTCTTCTGCTCGTAGTTGCGCGGCTGGGGGCCGTGCGAGATGCCACCGCCGGCGAACTGCGGCGCGCGCAGCGAACCCTGGCGGGCGCGGCCGGTGCCCTTCTGGCGGTACGGCTTGGCGCCGGTGCCGCTGACCTGGGCGCGGGTCTTGGTGGCGTGCGTGCCCTGGCGGGCCGCGGCCAGCTGGGCGACGACGACCTGGTGCAGCAGCGAGACGTTCGCCGGGGCGTCGAAGAGCTCGCCGGGCAGCGTCACGCTGCCCGAGGTCTCCCCCGCCGGCGTCCGGACCTCGACCTGACGGTCGGTCCGGGTCGCGGTCGACCCTGCAGAAGTCGGTGCGGTCACTTCGCGTCACTCCCCACGGGGCCGCCCTTGACCGCGGACCGGACGAGCAGGAGCCCGCCACGGGGGCCGGGGACGGCGCCCTTGATCAGGACCAGGCCCTTCTCGGTGTCCACCTGGTGGACCTTCAGCGAGAGGGTGGTGGTGGTGACCGCGCCCATGCGCCCGGCCATGCGCACGCCCTTGAAGACGCGACCGGGGGTGGAGGCACCACCGATCGAGCCGGGGGCGCGGTGCTTGCGGTGGGTGCCGTGGCCGGCGCCGAGGCCCTTGAAGCCGTGACGCTTCATGACACCGGCGGTGCCCTTGCCCTTGCTGGTGCCGATGACGTCGACCTTGGCGACGCCGGAGAGGACCTCAGCGGTCAGCTCCTGGCCCACGGTGTAGTCGCCGGCGTCCTCGGTGCGCAGCTCGACCACGTGCCGCCGGGGCGTGACGCCCGCCTTGGCGAAGTGCCCGCCCTCGGGCTTGTTCACCTTGCGGGGGTCGATCGCGCCGAACCCGAGCTGGACGGCGGAGTAGCCGTCCTTCTCCGGGGTGCGGACCTGGGTGACCACGCACGGGCCCGCCTTGACGACGGTCACCGGCACGATGCGGTTGTTCTCGTCGAAGACCTGGGTCATCCCCAGCTTCTCGCCGAGGAGACCACGGAATGTGCTCGCCATGTCTGGAAACAGCCCTTACTGGATGTTGACGTCGACCGAGGCCGGCAGGTCGATGCGCATGAGCGCGTCGACCGTCTTCGGCGTCGGGTCGAGGATGTCGATGAGCCGCTTGTGCGTGCGCATCTCGAAGTGCTCGCGCGAGTCCTTGTACTTGTGCGGCGAGCGGATCACGCAGTAGACGTTCTTCTCCGTCGGCAGCGGCACGGGGCCGACGACGCGCGCTCCGGTCTTCGTCACCGTCTCGACGATGCGCCGCGCCGAGGCATCGATCGCCTCGTGGTCGTAGGCCTTCAGCCGGATGCGGATCTTCTGTCCCGCCATCGGTTGTCTTCGCTCCTGCCGATCGGTTGTGAAAGTTCAGTTGGGTCTGTTGACCCGGGGGTCGGGTCTCCCGACCCGGGTGACGGGCGGCGGCCAGGTGCGGCCGCCGCCCGTCAGGGTGTCACTTGATGATCTTGGTGACCCGGCCGGCGCCGACGGTGCGGCCACCCTCACGGATGGCGAACCGGAGGCCCTCCTCCATGGCGATGGGCTGGATGAGCTCCACCGTCATCTCGGTGTTGTCGCCGGGCATGACCATCTCGGTGCCCGAGGGCAGCGTGACGACGCCGGTGACGTCCGTGGTCCGGAAGTAGAACTGCGGACGGTAGTTGTTGAAGAACGGCGTGTGCCGGCCGCCCTCGTCCTTCGAGAGGATGTAGACCGAGCCCTCGAAGTTCGTGTGCGGGGTGATGGAGCCCGGCTTCACGACGACCTGACCGCGCTCGACGTCCTCGCGCTTGATGCCGCGCAGCAGCAGACCGACGTTGTCACCGGCCTGGCCCTGGTCGAGCAGCTTGCGGAACATCTCGACGCCGGTGACCGTGGTCTTGGTCGAGGTCGGGCGGATGCCGACGATCTCGATCTCCTCGGACACCTTGACGATGCCGCGCTCCACGCGACCGGTGACGACGGTGCCGCGACCGGTGATGGTGAAGACGTCCTCGACGGGCATGAGGAACGGCTTGTCGATCTCACGCTCCGGCTCGGGGATGGCCGAGTCGACGGCGTTCATGAGCTCCATGAGCTTGTCGCCCCACTCGGCGTCGCCCTCGAGCGCCTTGAGCGCCGAGACGCGGACCACGGGGACGTCGTCGCCCGGGAACTCGTACTCGGACAGCAGCTCGCGGACCTCCAGCTCGACGAGCTCGAGGATCTCCTCGTCGTCGACCATGTCGGCCTTGTTCAGCGCCACGACGATGTAGGGGACACCCACCTGGCGGGCCAGGAGCACGTGCTCCTTGGTCTGCGGCATGGGGCCGTCGGTCGCGGCGACCACCAGGATGGCGCCGTCCATCTGCGCCGCACCGGTGATCATGTTCTTGATGTAGTCGGCGTGCCCGGGGCAGTCGACGTGCGCGTAGTGCCGGTTCTCGGTCTGGTACTCGACGTGCGCGATCGAGATCGTGATGCCGCGGGCCTTCTCCTCGGGCGCCTTGTCGATCTGGTCGAAGGCGGACGCCTCGTTGAGGTCCGGGTACTTGTCGTGCAGCACCTTGGTGATCGCCGCGGTCAGCGTCGTCTTGCCGTGGTCGATGTGCCCGATGGTGCCGATGTTGACGTGCGGCTTGTTCCGCTCGAACTTGGCCTTGGCCACTGGGTTCCTCTCTCCGTGTCTTCGCAGTCGTGCGCGTGCTTGGGGGGTGGGCCGTGCTCGGGTCGGTGGGCGTCAGGCATCGCTGCCCTGGCCCACCGACCGGTTACTCGCCGGTCGCCTTGGCGATGATCTCCTTGGCGACGTTGGCCGGGACCTCGGCGTACGAGTCGAACACCATGGTGTAGCTCGCCCGCCCCTGGGTGCGGCTGCGCAGGTCGCCCACGTAGCCGAACATCTCCGACAGCGGCACCAGGGCCCGGACGACGCGGGCGCCGGAGCGCTCCTCCATCGCCTGGATGGTCCCGCGGCGGGAGTTCAGGTCGCCGATCACGTCACCCATGTAGTCCTCGGGGGTGACGACCTCGACGGCCATCATCGGCTCGAGCAGGGCCGGGCTGGCCTTGCGTGCGGCCTCCTTGAAGACCATCGAGCCGGCGATCTTGAAGGCCATCTCCGAGGAGTCGACCTCGTGGTACTGGCCGTCGATCAGCGTCGCCTTCACGCCGACCATCGGGTACCCGGCGAGGATGCCGTACTGCATGGCGTCCTGCATGCCCGCGTCGACCGACGGGATGTACTCCCGCGGGATGCGACCACCCGTGACGGCGTTCTCGAACTCGTAGGTCGGGCCGTCGGCCGCGACCTCGAGGGGCTCGATCGTGACCTGCACCTTGGCGAACTGGCCGGACCCACCGGTCTGCTTCTTGTGGGTGTAGTCGACCTTCTCGACCTTCTTGCGGATCGTCTCGCGGTAGGCCACCTGGGGCTTGCCCACGTTGGCCTCGACGCGGAACTCACGCCGCATGCGGTCGACCAGGATCTCCAGGTGCAGCTCGCCCATGCCGGAGATGACGGTCTGGCCGGTCTCCTCGTCCAGCTTCACCTGGAAGGTCGGGTCCTCCTCGGCGAGCTTCTGGATCGCGGTGCCCAGCTTCTCCTGGTCGCCCTTGGTCTTGGGCTCGATGGCCACCGAGATGACCGGCGCGGGGAAGGTCATCGACTCGAGGATCACCGGGCTCTGCGGGTCACAGAGGGTGTCACCCGTGGTCGTCTGCTTCATGCCGTTGACGGCGACGATCTCGCCGGCGCCCACGCCCTGGCGCTCCTCGCGCTTGTTGGCGTGCATCTGGTAGATCTTGCCGACCCGCTCCTTGCGGTCCTTGGTGCTGTTCAGCACCGGGGAGCCCGCGTCGAGCTTGCCGGAGTAGACCCGGATGTAGGTGAGCTTGCCCAGGTGCTGGTCCGTCTGGATCTTGAAGGCCAGCGCGGAGAACGGCTCGTCCTCGTCGGCGTGGCGCAGCACCTCGGTCTCACCGTCGAGCGCGGTGCCGACGATGGCCTCGATGTCCAGCGGGCTGGGCAGGTAGTCCACGACACCGTCGAGCAGGGGCTGGACGCCCTTGTTCTTGAACGCGGTGCCGGTGAGGACCGGGTTGACCTGGCCGGCGATGGTGGCCTTGCGGATGGCCGCCTTCAGCCGGTCGACGGCGATCTCCTCGCCCCCGAGGTAGTCCTCCATGAGCGAGTCGTCGAAGTCCGCGATGTTCTCGAGCAGCTTCTCGCGGTACTCGGCGGCCTGGTCGGCGAGCTCGGCCGGGATCTCCTCGACCGCGTAGTCCTCGCCCATCTTGGTCTCGCCGCGCCAGGTGAGCGCGCGCATCTGGACCAGGTCCACGACGCCGATGAAGTCGGCCTCGGCACCGATGGGCAGCTGCAGGACCAGCGGGTTGGCCGCCAGCCGCTCGACCATCATGTCGACGCAGCGGAAGAAGTCCGCGCCGGTGCGGTCCAGCTTGTTGACGAAGCACATGCGCGGGACGCCGTACTTCTCGGCCTGCCGCCACACCTGCTCGGTCTGCGGCTCGACGCCGGCGACCCCGTCGTAGACCGCGACGGCACCGTCGAGCACGCGCAGGGACCGCTCCACCTCGACGGTGAAGTCGACGTGCCCGGGGGTGTCGATGATGTTGATGTCGTGGCCGTTCCAGGAGCACTTCGTCGCGGCGGACGTGATGGTGATGCCGCGCTCCTGCTCCTGCTCCATCCAGTCCATCGTGGCCGCGCCGTCGTGGACTTCACCGATCTTGTAGTTGATACCGGTGTAGAAGAGGATCCGCTCGGTCGTCGTCGTCTTGCCGGCGTCGATGTGCGCCATGATCCCGATGTTGCGGGTCTTGGCGAGCTGGGCCTCGTTCTGGGCCATTCCCTTACTCCTCTTCCTTCTCGTCCGTGCGCGGTGTCCGGGGGTCGCCCGGTTCGACCGCGGGCAGCGGCTGCTGGTGGACCGTCGTCACCAGCGGTAGTGCGCGAAGGCCTTGTTCGACTCGGCCATCTTGTGCGTGTCCTCGCGGCGCTTGACCGCGGCACCGAGACCGTTGCTGGCGTCCAGGAGCTCGTTCATCAGGCGCTCGGTCATCGTCTTCTCGCGACGGGCCCGGCTGTACTGGATCAGCCAGCGCAGCCCCAGCGTGGTGCTGCGGGAAGCGCGGACCTCGATCGGCACCTGGTAGGTCGCACCACCGACGCGACGGCTGCGGACCTCGAGGGCCGGCTTGACGTTGTCCAGCGCCCGCTTGAGCGTGACCACCGGGTCGGTGTCGTTCTTGGCCCGGACGCCCTCGAGGGCGCCGTAGACGATCGCCTCGGCGACCGAGCGCTTGCCGTCGACCAGCACCTTGTTCACCAGCTGGGTGACCAGCGGCGACTGGTACACCGGGTCGACGACGAGCGGACGACGGGGAGCGGGACCCTTGCGGGGCATGTCAGCTCTTCTCCTTCTTCGCGCCGTACCGGCTGCGAGCCTGCTTGCGGTTGCGGACGCCCTGGGTGTCCAGCGAGCCGCGGATGATCTTGTACCGGACGCCGGGGAGGTCCTTCACGCGGCCGCCGCGCACGAGCACCATGGAGTGCTCCTGCAGGTTGTGGCCGACGCCCGGGATGTAGGCCGTCACCTCGATGCCACTGGTGAGGCGGACGCGAGCGACCTTGCGCAGCGCCGAGTTCGGCTTCTTCGGCGTCGTCGTGTAGACGCGCGTGCACACGCCGCGGCGCTGAGGGGAACCCTTCAACGCCGGGGTCTTGGTCTTCTCGACCTTGTCCTCGCGGCCCTTGCGGACCAGCTGCTGGATCGTGGGCATGGGTGGCCTGGATCTCCTGCCTGCGCTGGGTCGTGCTGTGGATGTGGTGCGGTGCTGTGGTGTGCCCGGTCGCCCGGCCGTGCCGAGTCTGGTCGTGACCCACCCTCCGGCCCCCGCGTTCGGGCGTGTCGCCCTTCGCGAGAACCGGCCAGTTGATCGAACCGGACTCGTCGCCCCAGGTCCGGCGCCGGCCACACCATCGCGAGATGGTCCCCGTCTGCGACGAGGATGACCCCTGGCGTCCCGCCGGCCCGCGAGGGCGGTTGGACACGCAGGTGCACCGATATCGGAGCACGGCCCAGTCACCCTGGGCACAGCTGACCACAGTACCCGGCCCTCTCGACCCGGTCAAAGGCGGGTCGACATGTGGTCCCGAGCACCGGACCAGCCGGTCTGCCCAGCACCAACCTCCGGCCCGCGGACGCCATTCCCACGAGCGGAGAAGGCGTCCGAGGGCACCCGAGCGGCAGCGATGCGGGAGCCGTCCGGCCGCAAGGTACCCGAGCCGGGCCGGTGACGGACGTCCGGCGCGCACCACGACGTCGTCCGCCGACGTCCCGGCGTGCTCGTCCCACGTCGCTTCTGTCCGACCCCCGCCCTACGGTCAGTGGCGCACCGCTCACGAACAGCTGTCCACCCTGGGCCGCCCGACCTCCGGAGGTACGCCGTGCTCCCCGACTCCGCACGTGAACTCAAGGCACGGCTGTCCCAGCGGCTGAGCGAGGCGCCGCTCGACGGGGCGACGGCGCGGGCGGCCGGCGGCGCCCGCCCGTGGAGCGGTGTCGCCCTGGGCCTGCGCCCGGTCGGCCCCGACCAGGTGCACCTGGCGATCCGGCTGGTGACGCAGGCCGACGCGGCGGTGGTGCTCGGCGGCCTCGACGACAGCGCCCGGGAGGAGGTCGACGTCCGGGTGATCGGCCCGGTCCGCCCGCTCTCCTCCCCCACCCCCGAGGAGCTCCGCCGGCGGACGCGGCCACTGCGGCCCGGCCTCTCGGTCAGCCACCCCGACGTGACCGCGGGCACGCTGGGCGGCTTCGTCCGGCGCCCGGGCGGTGACGCACTGCTGGTGCTGTCCAACAACCACGTGCTGGCCAACAGCGACGCGGCGAGCGAGGGCGACGAGGTGCTCCAGCCGGGCGTCGCCGACGGGGGGCGGGCCACCGACCGGATCGGCGTCCTGACCTCGTTCGTCCGCTTCTCCCCCCAGCCGGGCAACCTCGTGGACGCCGCAGTCGCCACCCTGGACGCCGGCACGGTCGCCGACCCGGGCGGCTACCCCGGCGGCCCCCTGGCGTCCCTGGTGGCCGCGGCCGATGCCGTCGACCCCGACGAGCTGGTGGAGAAGGTCGGCCGCACCACCGGGCACACCCGTGGGCGGGTCACCGCCGTCGAGGTCGACGGGGTGGGCGTGCAGTACGACGACGGCGTGCACACCTTCGACGACCAGGTGGAGATCGAGGGGCTCACCGGCGCGTTCAGCGCCGGCGGCGACAGCGGCTCGGTGATCTGGCGGAGCAGTGACCGGGCCCCGCTGGGCCTGCTGTTCGCCGGCTCGACGGTGGGTGGCAGCGCCGGGGGCGGGGTCACCTTCGCCAACCCGCTGGCCACCGTGCTGCGCGAGCTCGGCGTGGAGTGGGTCGCCGGCTGAGGGCCCCGGGCGGCTGCGGGGTCGCAGTGGCCCCCCGCAGAGGGGGCGGGCGGGCCGACCCCCTGGGCAGGATGCCCGCACGGGGGCACCATGGGTGCCATGACCGACCGTGCCACCGCCCGCGCCGCCAAGAGCGCGCTGGCGTCGCGCTTCGCCGCTGACCCCGGGGTCGCGGGGGTGGGACTGGCCCGGCAGGACGCCGAGTACGTGGTCCGGGTCGACCTGACCGAGGCAGGCGCCGGTGGGCGGGTGCCGCACGACGTGGACGGCGTCCGCGTCGTCACCCACGTGATCGGCACCGTCCGACCGCAGTGAGCCGCCGGGCCGTTACCGTCCCCCGGAGCGGTGCCGACGAGGGTGCCGCGAACGTCGAGGAGGACGCGTGCGCATCGGTATCCAGGCAAGTTACGCCGGGGACTTCAAGCAGACCGCGGCGGAGATCCGCGACCTGGAGTCCGCCGGTCTCGACGTCGCGATGTGCGCGGAGGTCTACACCTTCGACGCGGTGAGCCAGCTCGGTTACCTGGCCGCGGTCACCGACCGGGTTGAGTTGATGAGCGGCATCCTGCCGATCTACAGCCGCACGCCCGCACTCACCGCGATGACCGCGGCCGGACTGGACTTCGTCTCCGACGGCCGGTTCACCCTGGGCCTGGGCGCCTCCGGCCCGCAGGTGATCGAGGGGTGGCACGGCCTCCCCTACGACGCCCCCCTCCAGCGCACCCGGGAGATCGTGGAGATCTGCCGGCAGGTGTGGCGGCGGGAGCGCCTCGTGCACGAGGGCGCGAAGTACACCGTGCCCCTGCCCGCAGAGCAGGGCACCGGGCTGGGCAAGCCGCTCAAGCTGATCAACACCCCGGTGCGGGAGCGGATCCCCGTGCTGCTGGCTGCCCTGGGCCCGAAGAACGTCGAGCTGGCCGCCGAGATCGCCGAGAAGTGGGAGCCGATCTTCTTCCACCCCGAGCGGGCGGCGGACGTCTGGGGTGCCTCGCTCGAGGCCGGGAAGGCCAAGCGCGACCCGGCCCTCGGTGAGCTCGACGTGGTGGTCGGGGTCCCGGTGGCCGTCGGTGAGGACGTCGACCACCTGGTGCAGGCGGTCCGGCCGGGGATCGCCCTCTACGTCGGCGGCATGGGCGCCAAGGGCAAGAACTTCTACAACGACCTGGCCCGCCGCTACGGCTACGAGGCAGAGGCCGAGACGATCCAGGACCTCTACCTGGCCGGGCGCAAGGAGGAGGCGGCCGCCGCCGTGCCGGAGGACCTGGTCCGCGCCACCTCGCTCATCGGGCCGGAGTCCTACGTGGCGGAGCGGATCGCCGCCTTCGCCGAGGCCGGCGTCACGACGATCAACCTGCAGCCCCTCGACGACAGCCGCGAGGGCCGCTTGCGCACGGTGGAGACGATGCGCCGGCTCTGCTGACCCGGTCGTCGGCAACGCAGCGCGACGGCCGTGAGCCGCACCCGGCCGTCCTCCCCCGCGCCCGGCGAGGAAGGACGTGGTTGCCTCCTCGGGAGGCGGCCCGCCCATGACATGCCGATTCATTGCGTCACGTGATGCCGAGTACGCAGAAGGCCCCGCACGCCAGTGGCGTGCGGGGCCTTCTGTCACTCACTCAGCGCGTCAGCGCCAGTCGTACTCCTCGAGCCGGACGGCCTCGCCCGAGCCCTGACCGAAGACGTCCGGGCTGTAGTACTGCCCGTCGTCGTAGCCGGCCATGGTGTACACCGCGGCGCGGGCCTCCTCGGTGGGCTCGACCGTGATGTTCCGGTAGCGGCTGATGCCGGTACCGGCCGGGATCAGCTTCCCGATGATCACGTTCTCCTTGAGCCCGAGCAGGCTGTCGCTCTTGCCCTGGATCGCGGCGTCGGTGAGCACCTTGGTCGTCTCCTGGAAGGAAGCGGCCGACAGCCACGACTCCGTCGCCAGCGACGCCTTGGTGATCCCCATCAGCACCGGACGGGCCGAGGCGGGCTCGCCGCCCTCGGCGACGACCCGGCGGTTCTCGGTCTCGAACAGCGTCCGCTCGACCAGCGCCCCGGGCAGGAACTCCGTCGCACCCGAGTCGATGATGGTCACCCGCTTCAGCATCTGCCGGATGATCACCTCGATGTGCTTGTCGTGGATCGACACACCCTGGCTGCGGTAGACCTCCTGGACCTCGCGGACCAGGTGCAGCTGCACCTCGCGCGGGCCCATGATCCGCAGCACCTCGTGCGGGTCGACCGCGCCCTCGGTCAGCTGCTCGCCGACCTCGACGTGGCCGCCGTCCTCGACCCGCAGCCGCGAACGACGCGACAGCTTGTCGTAGACGACCTCGTCGGAGCCGTCGTCCGGGGTGATGGTGAGCTTGCGGAACTGCTCGCCGTCCTCGATCCGGACGGTGCCCGCCAGCTCGGCGATCGGGGCCTTGCCCTTGGGGACGCGGGCCTCGAAGAGCTCCACCACGCGCGGCAGACCGTGGGTGATGTCCTCACCCGCGACACCACCGGTGTGGAAGGTGCGCATCGTCAGCTGCGTGCCGGGCTCACCGATCGACTGGGCGGCGATGATGCCGACCGCCTCGCCGACGTCCACCAGCTTGCCGGTCGCCAGCGAGCGGCCGTAGCAGGTGGCGCAGGTGCCCAGCAGCGACTCGCAGGTGAGCACGCAGCGGACCTTGACCTCGGAGACACCGGCGTCGACCAGCTGCGCGATGAGCACGTCACCCAGGTCGGCCCCGGCCGGGGCGATCTGCGTGCCGTCGGCGGCGACCACGTCAGCGGCCAGCGCACGGGCGTACACGCTGGTCTCCACGTGGGCGTCCCGCGTCACGACGCCGTCGGAGACGGTGCCGATCGGCATGATCACGCCACGCTCGGTGCCGCAGTCCTCCTCGCGGATGATGACGTCCTGCGAGACGTCGACCAGCCGGCGGGTGAGGTAACCGGAGTCGGCGGTGCGCAGCGCGGTGTCGGCCAGGCCCTTGCGGGCGCCGTGGGTGGAGATGAAGTACTCCAGCACGGACAGACCCTCCCGGAAGTTGGCCTTGATCGGCCGCGGGATGATCTCGCCCTTCGGGTTGGCCACCAGGCCACGCATGCCGGCGATCTGGCTGATCTGCATCATGTTGCCGCGAGCGCCGGAGTTGACCATGACCCACACCGGGTTGGTGGTCGGGAAGTTGTCGACCATCGCCTGGCTGACCTCGGCCCGCGCACGGGTCCAGATCTCGATGAGCTCGGACCGACGCTCGGCGTCGGTGATGACGCCGCGCTCGTACTGACGCTCGATCTTGCGGGCCTCGTCCTCGTGCCGGTCCAGGATCGCCTGCTTCACCGGCGGGGTGACGACGTCGTCGATCGCGATCGTCACGCCCGAACGGGTCGCCCAGCGGAAGCCGGCCGCCTTGAGGGCGTCCAGGGTCGCCGCCACCTGCACCTTGGGGTAGCGCTCGGCGAGGTCGTTGACGATCGCGCCCAGCGCCTTCTTCGGCACCTGGTAGTTGACGAACCGGTAGTCCTCCGGCAGGGCCTCGTTGAACAGCACGCGGCCCAGGCTGGTGGAGACGACAGCGGGCTTGCCCGGCTCCCAGTCCTCCGGGGCCTCCCACGGGTCGTTCGGCCCGCTGTCGACGCCGAAGACCTCGTCGAGGCGGATGAGCACCCGCTCCTGCAGCCCGAGCGCGCCCTTGTCGAAGGCCATGACCGCCTCGGCGGTGGTCGCGTAGGACTTCGGGCGCTCGCCCTCGGCCAGCTCCGTCGAGCCGGAGAGGCTCGTCAGGTGGTAGAGGCCCAGCACCATGTCCTGGGTCGGCGCGGTGATCGGACGACCGTCGGCCGGGCTCAGGATGTTGTTGCTGGACAGCATCAGGATGCGCGCCTCGGCCTGGGCCTCGGCCGACAGCGGCAGGTGCACCGCCATCTGGTCACCGTCGAAGTCCGCGTTGAACGCGGTGCAGACCAGCGGGTGGATCTGGATGGCCTTGCCCTCGACCAGCTGGGGCTCGAAGGCCTGGATGCCCAGACGGTGCAGGGTCGGTGCACGGTTCAGCAGCACCGGGTGCTCGGTGATGACCTCCTCGAGCACGTCCCAGACGACCGGCCGCGCGCGCTCGACCATCCGCTTGGCGGACTTGATGTTCTGCGCGTGGTTGAGGTCGACCAGCCGCTTCATCACGAAGGGCTTGAACAGCTCCAGCGCCATCTGCTTGGGCAGACCGCACTGGTGCAGCTTCAGCTGCGGGCCGACGACGATGACCGAACGACCGGAGTAGTCGACGCGCTTGCCCAGCAGGTTCTGGCGGAACCGGCCCTGCTTGCCCTTGAGCAGGTCGCTCAGGGACTTCAGGGGGCGGTTGCCCGGACCGGTGACCGGGCGGCCGCGACGGCCGTTGTCGAACAGCGCGTCCACGGACTCCTGGAGCATCCGCTTCTCGTTGTTGACGATGATCTCCGGCGCGCCCAGGTCGAGCAGTCGCTTGAGCCGGTTGTTCCGGTTGATCACCCGGCGGTACAGGTCGTTCATGTCGCTGGTGGCGAAGCGGCCACCGTCGAGCTGCACCATCGGGCGCAGGTCCGGCGGGATGACCGGGACGCAGTCCAGCACCATGCCCATGGGCGAGTTCTGGGTCTGCTGGAACGCCGCGACGACCTTCAGGCGCTTGAGGGCCCGCAGCTTGCGCTGGCCCTTGCCGCTGCGGATGGTCTCGCGCAGCGAGACGGCCTCGGCGTCCAGGTCGAAGCCGGCGAGCAGCTTCTGCAGCGCCGCGGCGCCCATGCCGCCCTCGAAGTACTCACCGAAGCGGTCACGCAGCTCGCGGTAGAGGCCCTCGTCGGCGATGAGCTGCTTGACCTCGAGCTTGCGGAAGGTGTCCATCACCTCGTCGAGGCGGTCGATCTCCCGCTGGGCCCGGTCGCGCAGCTGACGCATCTCGCGCTCGCCGCCCTCGCGCACCTTGCGGCGCACGTCGGACTTGGCACCCTCGGCCTCGAGCTCGGCGAGGTCGGCCTCCAGCTTCTGCTGGCGGGCCTCCACGTCGGCGTCGCGGCGGGTCTCCAGGTTGTGCTTCTCCGCGCTGATCTCGGCCTCGACGGTCGGCAGGTCGCGGTGACGCGCCTCCTCGTCGACCGAGGTGATCATGTAGGCGGCGAAGTAGATGATCTTCTCGAGGTCCTTGGGCGCCAGGTCGAGCAGGTAGCCCAGGCGCGAGGGCACGCCCTTGAAGAACCAGATGTGGGTGACCGGCGCGGCCAGCTCGATGTGGCCCATCCGCTCACGGCGCACCTTGGCGCGAGTGACCTCGACGCCGCAGCGCTCGCAGATGATGCCCTTGAAGCGGACCCGCTTGTACTTCCCGCAGTAGCACTCCCAGTCCCGGGTGGGACCGAAGATCTTCTCGCAGAACAGACCGTCCTTCTCCGGGCGGAGGGTGCGGTAGTTGATGGTCTCGGGCTTCTTCACCTCACCGTGTGACCACTGGCGGATGTCGTCACCGCTGGCCAGACCGATGCGCAGTTCGTCGAAGAAGTTGACGTCGAGCACTCGATGTACCCCTTTCCGGGGCTAGTTCTTCACTTCTCTTCAAAGGGTGTGGTGGCCGGCCGGCCCTGACTGGTCAGGGCCGGCCGGCGGCCGATCAGACGTCTTCGACGGACGACGGCTCGCGGCGGCTCAGGTCGATGCCCAGCTCCTCCGCGGCCCGGAAGACCTCGTCATCGGTGTCCCGCAGCTCGATCGCCTGCCCGTCACCGGAGAGGACCTCCACGTTCAGGCACAGCGACTGGAGCTCCTTGAGCAACACCTTGAACGACTCGGGGATGCCCGGCTCGGGGATGTTCTCGCCCTTGACGATCGCCTCGTACACCTTGACGCGGCCGAGGATGTCGTCGGACTTGATGGTGAGCAGCTCCTGCAGCGCGTAGGCCGCGCCGTAGGCCTGCATCGCCCAGCACTCCATCTCGCCGAAACGCTGGCCACCGAACTGCGCCTTACCACCCAGCGGCTGCTGCGTGATCATCGAGTACGGGCCGGTCGAACGGGCGTGGATCTTGTCGTCGACCAGGTGCAGCAGCTTCAGGATGTAGACGTAGCCCACGGCGATCGGCTCGGGGAAGGGCTCCCCGGAGCGGCCGTCGAACAGCCGCGCCTTGCCGGTCTCCTTGACCATCCGCTGACCGTCGCGGTTCGGCGTCGTCGAGCCGAGCAGGCCGATGAGCTCGTCCTCCTTGGCACCGTCGAACACCGGCGTGGCGGTGCGGGTGCCGGGAGCCGCCTGGCGGGCGGCGCCGGGGAGCTTCGCGGCCCACTCCGGCGTGCCCTCGACCTGCCAGCCCTGCTTGGCGATCCACCC
Organism: Modestobacter lacusdianchii; assembly: GCF_054177765.1. Lineage (NCBI taxonomy): Bacteria > Bacillati > Actinomycetota > Actinomycetes > Geodermatophilales > Geodermatophilaceae > Modestobacter > Modestobacter lacusdianchii. The sequence goes on from NZ_JBJJTJ010000020.1 coordinate 41,698, forward strand.
GAGGTGCATCTCCAGCACCTGGCCGACGTTCATCCGGCCGGGCACGCCCAGCGGGTTGAGCACGATGTCGACCGGCGTGCCGTCCTCGAGGAACGGCATGTCCTCCTGCGGGAGGATCTTGGAGATGACGCCCTTGTTGCCGTGGCGGCCGGCCAGCTTGTCGCCGTCGCTGATCTTGCGCATCTGGGCCACGTAGACCCGGATGAGCTCGTTCACGCCGGCGGGCAGCTCGTCGCCGTCCTCGCGGGAGAAGACCCGGACGCCGATGACCTTGCCGGACTCACCGTGCTTGACCTTGAGGCTGGTGTCGCGGACCTCGCGGGCCTTCTCACCGAAGATCGCCCGGAGCAGCCGCTCCTCGGGGGTCAGCTCGGTCTCGCCCTTGGGCGTGACCTTGCCGACGAGGATGTCGCCGGGGACGACCTCGGCACCGATCCGGATGATCCCGCGCTCGTCGAGGTCGGCGAGGACCTCCTCGGAGACGTTGGGGATGTCCCGGGTGATCTCCTCGGCGCCCAGCTTGGTGTCGCGGGCGTCGACCTCGAACTCCTCGATGTGGATCGAGGACAGGACGTCGTCCTGCACGAGGCGCTGCGACAGGATGATCGCGTCCTCGTAGTTGTGGCCCTCCCAGGGCATGAAGGCGACGAGCAGGTTCTTGCCCAGCGCCATCTCGCCCTCGTCGGTGCACGGACCGTCGGCGACGACCTGACCGACCTCGACCCGCTGGCCCTCCTGGACCACCGGGCGCTGGTTGATCGAGGTGCCCTGGTTCGAGCGCTGGAACTTCAGCAGCCGGTAGGTCTGCCGGGTGCCGTCGTCGGCCATCACGGTGACGTAGTCGGCGGTGGAGTCCTCGACCACACCGGCCTTCTCGGCCACCACGACGTCGCCGGCGTCCACGGCGGCACGCAGCTCCATGCCGGTGCCGACCAGCGGCGCCTCGCTGCGGAGCAGCGGGACGGCCTGACGCTGCATGTTCGCGCCCATCAGGGCGCGGTTGGCGTCGTCGTGCTCGAGGAACGGGATCATCGCCGTCGCGACCGAGGTCATCTGCCGCGGCGAGACGTCCATGTAGTCGACGTTCTCGGGAGCGAGGTAGTCGACCTCACCACCCTTGGTGCGGACCAGGACCCGCTCCTCGGCGAGGCGGCCCTGCGCGTCCAGCGGCGAGTTGGCCTGGGCGACGACGAAGCGGTCCTCCTCGTCGGCGGTCAGGTAGTCGATCTGGTCGGTGACGGTGCCGTTCTCGACCTTGCGGTACGGCGTCTCGATGAAGCCGAAGGGGTTCACCCGGCCGAAGGAGGACAGCGAGCCGATCAGGCCGATGTTCGGGCCTTCCGGGGTCTCGATCGGGCACATCCGGCCGTAGTGGCTCGGGTGCACGTCGCGGACCTCCATGCCGGCGCGCTCACGGGACAGACCACCCGGGCCCAGCGCCGACAGGCGGCGCTTGTGGGTCAGGCCCGCGAGCGGGTTGGTCTGGTCCATGAACTGCGAGAGCTGGCTGGTACCGAAGAACTCCTTGATGGAGGCCACGACCGGCCGGATGTTGATCAGGGTCTGCGGCGTGATCGCCTCGACGTCCTGGGTGGTCATCCGCTCCCGGACCACGCGCTCCATGCGGGAGAGGCCGACCCGGATCTGGTTCTGGATCAGCTCGCCCACGGTGCGCAGCCGGCGGTTGCCGAAGTGGTCGATGTCGTCGACGCCGTGGTCGGGCTCGCCGGCGTGCAGACGCACGACGTACTCGATGGTGGCGACGATGTCGTCCTCGGTCAGCGTCGAGGTGCCCTGCGGCACGTCCACGCCGAGCTTCTTGTTGACCTTGTAGCGGCCGACCTTGGCCAGGTCGTAGCGCTTGGGGTTGAAGAAGAGGTTCTCCAGCAGCGCCTGGGCCGACTCACGCGTCGGCGGCTCGCCCGGACGCAGCTTGCGGTAGATGTCCAGCAGCGCCTCGTCCTGGCCGGCGATGTGGTCCTTCTCCAGGGTGGCCAGCATGGTGGGCGACCACTGGAAGTGCTCGCGGATGCGGTCCTCGGTCCAGCCGAGGGCCTTGAGCAGGACGCTGACCGGCTGGCGGCGCTTGCGGTCGATCCGGACGCCGACGGTGTCGCGCTTGTCGACGTCGAACTCCAGCCAGGCACCGCGGCTGGGGATCACCTTGGCGCTGTAGACGTCCTTGTCCGACGTCTTGTCCAGGGCCTTGTCGAAGTAGACGCCCGGCGAGCGGACCAGCTGGGAGACGACGACGCGCTCGGTCCCGTTGATGACGAACGTGCCCTTGCTCGTCATGACCGGGAAGTCGCCCATGAACACCGTCTGGCTCTTGATCTCGCCGGTGGTGTTGTTCATGAACTCGGCGGTGACGAACAGCGGCGCCGCGTAGGTCATGTCCTTGTCCTTGCACTCCTCGAGGGACGCCTTGACGTCCTCGAAGCGCGGGTTGGAGAAGGACAGTGACATCGAGCCGCTGAAGTCCTCGATCGGGGAGATCTCCTCGAGGATCTCCGCCAGACCGCCCACTGCGTCGGCCTGCTCCTCGGGGGCGAGGGTGGCCTTCCAGGCGGGGCTGCCGACCAGCCAGTCGAAGGACGCGGTCTGCAGGGCGAGCAGATCCGGCACCTCGAGGGGCTCGTGGATCTTCGCGAAGGAGACGCGCAGCGGGGCGCCGGGGATCTTCTGGTGGTCGGTGCCGCCGGTGCGGGGACCGGCCTGGACGTCGACCGGGGTGGTCTGGGTGGTGCCGGACTCGGTGGTGCCGGGGGTGATGCTGGTGGGGCGAGAGCCTGCCAAGATGCGTCCTTCCAAGGACCTCACGACGTGCGGGCGGTGGGGTGCAGATCGTCCTGGGTCGTCGTCGGTTTCGGCGAGGCTGACCGCGGATGCCGACCTCGTCGGTACGGTCAACACGGGGTCACCCGGAGCCGTTCCCGGGCACCCCTGGTGACCCGTGTCAACGGGCTGGCAGTCAGAGGGCAGCGCAACAGGAGACCCTACCCCTGCTGCGCGCCGGTGTCCACGTCGGGTGGTGGTCACGACGGGTGACCCACCCTCGAGGGGTGGCCGGCGCCCACCCGGCCCACGGGGCGCGGCCCTGGCGGGCCCGGTGCCGTGGGATCTGGGGCGGGTGCCGTGGATCAGGGGCGGGACGGGGTGGGTGCACCGCCGATGATGCCAGCGCGGCGGCCCGGCGGCAGCAGCCACGCCGCGCCCTGGGGATGAACGCCGGCCGGCGGTTCCCCGACCGGGACGTGCGACAGGGGCCGACCCACCGGAGTGGATCGGCCCCTGTCGTTCGTGCGGGGTGGTGCTACCCGACGGCCGCGAGGGCCGCCGGGCGGGGGGTCACTTGACGGTGACGGTGGCGCCGGCGCCCTCGAGAGCGGCCTTGGCCTTCTCGGCGGCGTCCTTGGCGACCTTCTCCAGGACCGGCTTCGGCGCGTTGTCGACCAGGTCCTTGGCCTCCTTGAGGCCGAGCGAGGTCAGGCCGCGCACCTCCTTGATGACCTGGATCTTCTTGTCACCGGCGGACTCGAGGACGACGTCGAACTCGTCCTGCTCGGCGGCGGCCTCGGGGGCAGCGCCACCACCGGCGGGGCCGGCGGCCGCGACGGCGACGGGGGCAGCGGCGGTGACCTCGAAGGTCTCCTCGAACTGCTTCACGAAGTCCGACAGCTCCAGGAGGGTCATCTCCTTGAAGGCGTCGAGCAGCTCGTCGGTGGAAAGCTTGGCCATGGTGTCTCCTTGGTGGGTCAGGCGTCGCTGGCCGCGGTGTCCGCGGCAGCGTCGGTGGTCTCGGGGGTGGTGTCAGCAGCAGCTGCGTCGGCGGCAGGAGCACCCTCGGCGGGCTTCTTCTCCTTGAGCGCCTCGGCCAGGCGGGCGACCTGCGACAGCGGGGCCTGGAACAGCCCGGCGGCCTTGGTCAGGTTGCCCTTCATCGCGCCGGCCAGCTTGGCCAGCAGGACCTCGCGCGGCTCGACGTCGGCGAGGCGGGTGACCTCGGAGGCGTCGACCGTGCGGCCGTCGACCACGCCACCCTTGACGACGAGCGACGGGTTGGCCCGCGCGAAGTCGCGGATGGCCTTGGCGGCCTCGACCGGGTCACCTTCGATGAAGGCGATCGCGGTGGGGCCGTTCAGCAGCGGGCCCAGGTCGGAGAAACCGACCGAGTCCGCCGCCCGCTTCGTCAGGGTGTTCTTGACGACGGCATAGCTGCTGCCCGCACCGAGGGAACGACGCAGCTCGGTCAGCTGCGCCACGGTCAGCCCGCGGTACTCGGTGAGCACGGCCGCGCTGGATGCCTGGAAACGCTCGGTGATCTCCTGGATCGCGGCGTCCTTGGCCTGCGTGGGCATGGGCCTCCTCTCGCTGTCGGGCGACCACCGGCCGGTGCGCGCTCGCACACGATCGGGGCCCGGAGACGAGGAACGCCCCGGCGCGAGGCGCACGGGGCGAGGAGGGCCGAGGCTCCAGGTCGGGTGACCTGCGCTCCGGCGCGTTCGTCGAACCGTCCACCTGCGCGGGCCGTCCGGAGGTCCGGACCTTCGATCGCACGCGGACGTGCGACGACCAAGCGGTCATGGGGGGAACAGCGGCAAGAGTACGTCATGGCGTGGCCTGCGCGCCAACCGCCTGGGTCACACCTGCCGACCGGGCGCTGCCGTCACGACCTCCCGGACCGGGTCACCGCGGTCACGGGGGTCACCGGAACCCGAGGACGACGAACGGCGCCGCTCCCCGGGGAGTGAGCGGCGCCGTCACGGCCTCGTCCTGCGGCTCACCCGGCGAGGGTGAGGAGGACGGGAGCCTCCGTCAGGCGGAGGGCTCGTCGACCAGCAGGTTGCGGGTGCGGTTCGGGTCGACCTGGATGCCGGGGCCCATCGTCGTGGAGACGGTGACCTTCTTGACGTACCGGCCCTTGGCCGCGGACGGCTTGGCGCGGAGCACCTCGTCGAGGGCGGCGGCGTAGTTCTCCACCAGCTTGGCCTCGTCGAAGGAGGTCTTGCCGATCACCAGGTGCAGGTTGGCCTGCTTGTCGACGCGGAAGTTGATCTTCCCGCCCTTGATGTCGTTGACGGCCTTGGTGACGTCGGGGGTCACGGTGCCGGTCTTCGGGTTCGGCATCAGGCCACGGGGGCCGAGGATCCGGGCGATGCGGCCGACCTTGGCCATCTGGTCGGGGGTCGCGATCGCGGCGTCGAAGTCCAGGAAGCCGCCCTGGATCTGCTCGATCAGGTCGTCGGAGCCGACCACGTCAGCGCCGGCGGCCTCGGCCTCGGCGGCCTTGTCGCCGGTCGCGAAGACGATCACGCGGGCGGTCTTGCCGGTGCCGTGCGGCAGGTTGACCGTGCCGCGGACCATCTGGTCGGCCTTGCGCGGGTCGACGCCGAGCCGGATCGCGACCTCGACGGTCGCGTCGTACTTGGTGGTCGAGGTCTGCTTCGCCAGACCGGCCGCCTGCAGCGGGCTGTACAGCGTGTCCGCGTCGACCAGCTCGGCGGCCTTGCGGTAGTTCTTGCCGTGCTTCGCCATGGTGGTTCTCCTTCCCCCCGGGACGGGGGTCGCGTGGTGCGCGGGCCTGGCTGGGCCCTCCCACGAGTGCTGGCCGGGTCCGCACGGACCCGGGTGGTGCGATGCCGCCGTCAGCTGGCGGCCTGCGTCACTTGACCGTGATGCCCATCGACCGGGCGGTGCCGGCGATGATCTTCTCGGCCTGGTCGATGTCGTTGGCGTTCAGGTCGGCCATCTTGGTCTGCGCGATCTCGCGGACCTGGTCACGGGTGACCGTGGCGACCTTGGTCTTGTGCGGCTCGCCCGACCCCTTCTCGACCCCGGCGGCCTTGAGCAGCATGCGCGCTGCCGGCGGCGTCTTGGTGACGAAGGTGAACGACCGGTCCTCGTAGACCGAGATCTCGACCGGGATGACGTTGCCGCGCTGGGCCTCCGTCGCGGCGTTGTACGCCTTGCAGAACTCCATGATGTTCACGCCGTGCTGACCGAGGGCGGGGCCCACGGGCGGCGCGGGGGTGGCCGCACCGGCGTTGATCTGGAGCTTGATGACCGCGGTCAACCGCTTCCTGGGGGGCATGACTTCCTTCTTTGGTGACGGGATGGAACGGCCCCGTCGCAGGGCCCCGACACGATGGTACGGGCGTCGGGGAGCGCCGGGGCCTCGATCAGATCTTGGAGACCTGGGTGAACGACAGCTCGACCGGGGTCTCGCGGCCGAAGATGGAGACGAGCACCTGGAGCTTCTGCTGCTCGGGGTTGATCTCGTTGATGGTCGCCGGCAGCGTCGCGAACGGGCCGTCCATGACCGTGACCGACTCGCCGACCTCGAACTCGACCACGGGCGCCGGGCCGGCCACCGGGGTCGCCTCGGCGGCGACGGCCGGCTTGGCCGTGGTCGCCGGCACGAGCAGGTTGACGACCTCGTCGATGCTCAGCGGCGAGGGCTTGGAGGTGGCGCCGACGAACCCGGTGACGCCGGGGGTGTTGCGGACCGCACCCCAGGACTCGTCGTTGAGGTCCATCCGGACGAGCAGGTACCCGGGCAGCTTCTTGCGGTTGACCTGGGTCCGCTTGCCGTTCTTGATCTCGGTGACCTCCTCGGTGGGCACCTCGATCTGGAAGATGTAGTCCTCCATGTCCAGCGAGGTGATCCGCGACTCGAGGTTGGTCTTCACCTTGTTCTCGTAGCCGGCGTAGGAGTGGATCACGTACCAGTCGCCGAACTGGTTGCGCAGCGTCTTGCGCAGGGCCTGGGCCGGGTCCTCGTCCTCCTCGTCGGCGGACTCGAGCGCCTCGGTCACGAGCGGGTCGTGGTCGGGGGCCGGCTCGGGCAGCGGGTCGCCGGCCAGCGTGCCCGGCTCGCCGGACTCGACCTCGGGGACGACGTCGGCGACCCCGGTGTCGGTGTCCTGGTCGGCGGTGTCGGTCGACCCCTCGGCGGACCCGGTCTCGCCGGCACCCGTCTCGAGGTCGGCGCTGCCGCGCACGTCCGCTCGTGCGTCGTCGAGGTCGGTGCCCTCGACCGCGCTGTCGGTCTCGAAGGGCTCGCGGGGGTCCGTCACAGGGTCTCTTCCTTCTCGGGTGGCGTGCAGTCGCGGGGGCGGGTCAGCCGAAGACGGCGAGCACGCCCTGGGCGAAGAGGATGTCCAGGCCGGCGACGATGGCCACCATCACGGCCACGAAGACGATCACCACGGTCGTGTAGGTGATGAGCTCCTTGCGCCCGGGCCAGATGACCTTGCGGAGCTCGGCCACGACCTCGCGGAGGAACCGGCCGATGCTGCGCTTGCGGCGCAGTTCGGCGGCGCGGGCGCGCTCGGCCTCCGCGCGGGTGCGGGTGCCCTCACCCGTGCGGCCGGACTCCGCCGGACGACCGGCCGGGCGGGCACCGCGGGCGCGGCGGCGGGTCGGGGCGGCGACCACCTTGTCCTCGTCGTCCTGAGCGTCCTCGGCGACCTCGGCCTCGGCTGCCTCGAGCTCGCCCGCGTCGTCGACGCCCGGGGTCTCGGCGTCGATCTGCTCGGCGTCGAGTCGCTCGGAGTCGAGCTGCTCGCCGTTCGGCTCGCCGTCCTTCTCGCTCACAGCGCCTCGCTCACTTCGGTCGGCTCGGTCGGGTCCACCTGGGCCGGCTGGGCCGGGTGGGTGACGACGGGCTGTCGTCGGTCGTGGCAGGGGTGACAGGACTTGAACCTGCAGCCTGCGGTTTTGGAGACCGCTGCTCTGCCAATTGAGCTACACCCCTAGGGGACGCCCGGACCCGCCCGACGGCATGGCCCCGTCCTGCGACGCACCCTCGAGAGGGGCCTCCGGGGCACGCCGGTGGCGGGGCCCTTCAGGCTCCAGGACGACGAGTGTACGGGACCGCCGGGGCGGCCAGCCAACGCCCGCCCCGGCAGGCCCGCCGGGACTCCCCCACCCGGGGTGGGACCGCCCTCCGGTCACCGCGGCAGGTCCGCCGGGTCGAGGGCCCCGGCGGCTGCCAGCACGGCCAGCGCCGCAGGGAGGTCGGCCAGCGCCGCGGCCACGTCCGCGGGGGTGGCGATCTGCCAGGCCGTGGCGTCGACGTAGCAGCGCAGGGCGGCGTCGAAGGCATCGGCGCCCGCTGCCTCCCGGGCGGTCAGCAGCATCGCCGCACCCTTGACGTAGACGGCCTGCACGTAGCTGCGGTCGTCGGCGTGCTCGGCCATCGATGCCCCGACGTCCCCCTCCTGACCGAGCGCCCGGGTCACCCGTCCGGCAGGCGGTTCCGCGGTCACGGACTCCGCGTAGCCGGCGAACGCCTCGTCCAGCCACGGGTCGCGGAACTGCGAGTCGCCGACCATCCCGTAGAACCACATGTGGGCCACCTCGTGCACCAGCACGACGTCCTGGTCGCTGGCCATCAGCACCGACGACGGGTACTCGATCCCGCCGCCGAGGTCCGGCAGCCACGGCACGGTCAGCGTGGCGTAGGGGAACGGCCCGAACCGGTCGGCCAGCAGTTCGATGGCCTCCCCGGTGGCCCGCGCCAGCCGCGCGGGGTCCTTTCCAGAGCCCGGCAGGACACCGGTGGTGACCCGGACGCCCGCCACCTCGGTCTCCGCGGTGCGGAAGGCGCCGACCGCCACGCTGACGTCCCGCGCCACCGGCTCGTGCGACCGCCACGTGCGGCGGCCCGCCCGCGCCCGGGTGGGCTCCTCCTGGTCGCCGGTCATCAGCACGGTCAGCCCGGCCGGGGCGTCCACGGTGATCGTGGTGTCGCTGACCGGGCTGGTCGCGGTCTCCCCCAGCACGGCCACGAAGGGGTCCCGGGCCAAGCCGACGCCCGGCTCCCAGGCGAGCAGCGGTGCTCCGCTGCCGAACCAGGTGACGTCCTGCGCGGTACCGACCCGCTCGAAGCCGGCCCCGCCCAGCTGGAGCGTGAAGTCCAGCGCCACCTCGGTCGACTCCCCGGCGACCAGGGGGTCGTCCAGGGCGACCACGTACAGCCCACCGGGAGCGGCGGCCTGCGCGCTCTCGTAGCCGCCGTCGTCCACGTCCGCGCCACGCACCTGGTCGACCGTGAGCCGGTTGCCCAGCGCGGCGGCGTCCGGGGCGTTCGGGACCAGCCGGAAGACCAGCTCGTCGGTCGGCAGGTCGGCGGTGAAGCGCACGGTCTCGGTGCCGGTCACCGTGCGACGGTCGTCGGAGAGCGAGAACGCCAGCTCGACCACCGGGCGTGCGGGATCGGGCTCGGCCCGCTCCACCGGGCAGTTCCCGACCCCGGTCGGCGCCGCAGTCGGCTCGGCCGACGGCTCACCCGGGGAGGTGCAGCCGGAGACCAGCAGTGCGACCGCGACCGCGGCCGCGAGGGCCGTGGTCCGCCCGGCCGCTCCCGGCGGCGTGCTCACCGGGACCGGCTCAGCCGAGGGCGACCACGGCGCGGGCGAGCGACAGCACCTTCTCGCCCCCGCTGGTGACGGTGAGGTCGACCCGCACCCGGCCGTCCTCGAGCAGGGCGGCCACCCGGCCGCGGACGGTCAGCTCGGCGCCGGCGTCGTCGTCGGGCACGACCACCGGCCGGCTGAAGCGCACGTGGTAGTCGACGACGGCGCCGGGGTCACCGGCCCAGCTGGTGACCGCGCGGGCGGCGAGGCCGGCGGTGAGCATGCCGTGGGCGATCACGTCGGGGAGCCCGACGTCGCGAGCGACCCGCTCGTTCCAGTGGATGACGTTGAAGTCGCCTGAGGCGCCGGCGTAGCGGACCAGGTCGGCGCGGGTCACCCGGGAGGTCTGCTCGGGCAGCTCCGTGCCGACCTGGACGTCGACCGGGCGCCCGCTCACGCCGTGCCCCGCGCGACGAGCATCGAACGGGTGGTGCAGACCGGCTCGCCGTCCTCGGTGGCCAGGTCGACCCGTGTGGTGAGCATGTCGTTGCCGGCGACGGTCTTGACCGCGTCGATCGTGGCGGTGGCCACCAGCCGGTCACCGACCCGGATCGGGCGGTGGTGGGTGAAGCGCTGCTCGCCGTGCACCACCCGGCCGTAGTCGATGCCCACGTCGGGGTCGTCCACGACGACGTTGCCCGCGCCCAGGCTCAGCACGATGGCGAAGGTGGGGGGCGCGATCACGTCCGGGTGCCCGGCCGCGCGCGCTGCGGCGGGGTCGCGGTACACCGGGTCGGGGTCACCCAGCGCCGTGGCGAACTCGGCGATCTTCTCCCGACCGACCTCGTAGACGGCAGAGGGCGGGTAGCTGCGCCCGACCAGTCCTGCGTCCAGCGCCATGCTCCCGCCCTCTCAGCCGGCTGATGTTGCGGCGACCGCTGCGGTCAGCGCGTCTCGCGGTGGACCGTGTGCTTGCGGTCGGTGGGGCAGTACTTCTTCAGCTCGATCCGGTCGGGGTCGTTCCGCCGGTTCTTGCGGGTGATGTAGTTGCGGTTCTTGCACTCCTGGCACGCCAGGGTGATCTTCGGACGGACGTCAGTGGCTGCCATGAGCGCATCCTCGCCTTGTCGGGTGTGGAACGACCGGTGGTCGAGAGGTCCTCGACATCGGGTGGTGCCCGTGTGCGGCAGGAGCCGGACACGACGACGGACCCCGCGAGCGGGGTCCGTCTGGAGTAGCGGTGACCGGACTTGAACCGGTGACACAGCGATTATGAGCCGCTTGCTCTACCAGGCTGAGCTACACCGCCGGGTGACCGCCCGGCCCGGTCTCGCGACTGGACCGGTGGTCGTCGTACGAGCCCCTTTACGGAATCGAACCGTAGACCTTCTCCTTACCATGGAGACGCTCTGCCGACTGAGCTAAAGGGGCCTGCTCCGAGGAGCCGTGGAGAACTGTACCTGATGCCCTCGGCCGCTCCGCAGGGGGTCTGCCGTGCGCCGGCCCGCGGCGGGAGCAGGGCTGGTCCTCCCTCAGGTCCGGACGAACAACCGGCGGTGGGTGGCGCCCGGCGCCGGGGCCCGGACACCGGTCCGGGCGAGCAACCAGCCCTCCAGGCGGTCGTCCGGCAGCGGCCGGCTGACCAGGAAGCCCTGGAGCTTGTCGCAGCCCATCTGGGCCAGCAGGTCGCGGGTGACCTCGTCCTCGACGCCCTCGGCCACCACCCGGAGCCCGAGGTTGTGGGCCAGCTCCACGATGGAGCGGGCGATGAACGACTCGTTCTGACTGGTCGACATGCCCAGCACGAAGGACTTGTCGATCTTCAGCTCGTCGATCGGCAGGAGCCGCAGCTGGGACAGCGACGAGTAGCCGGTGCCGAAGTCGTCCATCGACAGCCGCAGCCCGAGGGCGTGCAGGTCGGCCAGGACGGTGCTGTTGCGCACCGTGTCGTCGACGACGCTGCCCTCGGTCAGCTCCAGGGTGAGCAGCTCGCCCGGCACCCCGTGCCGGCGCAGCGCCGACCGCACCCGGTCCACCAGGTCCGGCTGCACCAGGCAGCGCGCGGAGAGGTTGACCGCCACCGACAGCGCGATGTCCTGGTCCAGCCAGCGGCGGCAGCGGTCCAGCGCCTTGTCCAGCACGTGGTCGGTGAGCGGCCCGATCCGGCCGATCTGCTCGGCGAGGCTGATGAAGTCGTCGGGCGGGATCTCGCCGTACCGGGGGTGCGCCCAGCGCACCAGCGTCTCCACCGAGACGATGTCGGCGGTCCGCGTGTCGACGATCGGCTGGAAGACCACGGTGATCTGCCCCTCGGCCATCGCCGTCTCCAGCTCGGTGCCCAGCTGCAGCCGGCGCAGGCTCTGCTGGTCCAGCACCGGGTGGTAGGTCGCCACTCCCCCGGAGCTGTGCGCGGCCAGCAGGGCGACGTCGGCACGCTGGATGAGCGTCCCGGCCCCGGACCCGTGCACCGGCGCCGCGGCGACCCCGATGGTGAGCGACACCTCCAGGTCGAGCCCGGCGACCCGCGCCCGGGTCGAGGCGGCCTCGCGCAGCCGGCGGGCCGCGCGCTCGGTGGCCGGCAGGGGCAGCCCCGGCAGCAGGACGGCGAACTGGCCACCCTCCATCCGGGCCACCAGTGCCTGCGGGGGCGCGTGCTCGCGCAGCAGCCCGGCGGTGACCAGCAGCAGCTCGTCGCTGGCGGCATGCCCCAGGGTGTCGGTGACGTCGGTGTAGCCGTCCAGCGCGGCCAGCACGAGACCGGCCCGGGCGGTCTCCGGCTCGACGGACAGCACCGCGTCGATCTCCGCCGCCAGCCGCTGCCGGTTGGGCAGCCCGGTCAGCCGGTCGTGGTCGGCGTCATGCCGGATCTGGGCGAGCAGCTGCTGCTGGCGGATCGCGGCGTTGACGTGCGTGAGCATCGAGTCCAGCGCGCCCTGCTCGCCGGCGCCGAAGGTCATCACGTCGCTGCGCCGGTCGCAGACCTCGAGGTACCCCGGCTCCCCGGCCGCGGTCACGACGGGAGCGCCGAGGAGCTCGCGAGCACCGCGCCGACCCAGCGCGGCGAGCTCGACGGCGTCCGCCCGAGCCGCTGACAGCAGCACGGGACCGGTGGCCTCGGGAGCCAGGGCCCGCCGGCGCACCAGGTCGTCGGGGTCGCCCGGGCCGTCGTACCAGGCGAGGTCACCGTCGGCGGCATCGACCACCAGCAGCGGCCCCTCGTCGAGGTACGGCGGCAACCACAGGGCCACCCGATCGGCGTTGAGCAGCTCCCGGACCGCGCGGACGATCTCCCGGGTGCCGCTCTCGTCCGGGCTCACCAGCTCCACCCGCCGGGCGAAGTCGTACACCTGCTGGACCGTCCGACGCTCTCGCTGGGCCTGCGTCCCCTGGCGGAAGATCGCCAGGACACCGAGCACCAGCGGCACGATCAACGCCCACCCCCACGGCGTCTGCCGGGTCAGCAGGAGGGCCACCACGCCGACCACGACGCTCAGCGGAGCCACGGCCAGCGCGGGGAGCATGCCGAGCAGCAACCCCCACCCGGGGAAGCCGCCGGCCAGGGAGATGGCCAGGCAGGTGAGGAGCATCCCGACGAAGGTGGCGCCCACCAGCGCGCACGCCAGCGACAGCCAGCTCGACGGCTGACCGAGGTCCAGCGGCGGCAACCAGGACAGCACCAGCACCGCCGCGCAGACCTCGACCACCGCGAGCGAGAGGTTGAAGCCGATCTTCGGCAGCGGCAGGGACTGGCGCGTCAGGACGATGGCGACGGCGCCCACCCGGGCCGCCGCCGTCCAGACGCCGCCGACCTCGACCAGCCCGACCAGGAGAGCGACCTCCGAGGGCGAGACCGAGAAGGTCTGCCGGCGGAACTCGATGTCCAGCTGGACCGACTCGGTGAGCAGGAAGGCGGCGAACAGCGCCAGCACCGCCCACACCGGCGGGGTCGCCCAGGCGTGCGGGAGAGTCAGTGCACCGAACACGACCGCCGTCGCGCACGCGACGGCGAAGATCGTCTCCGGGCGCCGGAACAGCGCCTTCCCCCTGGTCTCGGGGGCCGGACGTGCCGAGAACTCGGCCAACGTGAGCCTGTCTGTCGGGAGGCGGTGTCGCCCGACGGTAGCAGCGACACCGGCCGTGGAGCAGCAGGCTCACTCGATGGTGCAGGGCCCCACCAGGGGGCCGCACCCACCGGGTCAGCGGCTCCAGCGCCAGCCGCGGGACCAGCGCCAGCCGCGGTCGGCGGCGGCGGGGCGGGCGGCGGTGAGCGAGGTGGTGCTGGACATGACGCCTCCAGAGGGCATGACGGGGTGTGGGGCGCGGCAGCCGCCCACGCGGGGGCAGAGCGTCGTCCGGCACAGACCGCTATGAGGAGACTGCAGGGTGTCACCCACACGAGGCAACCATTGACACGCCGGAGGGAACGGTTTTCGCCGTGTCGCTACTTTGCGTGACCTCCATCGTCACCGACGCGGAACGGTGCGTGGGCGCTGCCGGTCTTCTCGTTCCTGGATCGGCAGGTCGTCGACCCAGTCGAGCGGCCCCGGGACCGGCGGGGAGACCGTCCCGAGGGTGTGCAGCGCCGCGGTGAACCCGCCTCGGGCACCGGAGCCCACCGAGACGCCGTCGACTCCCCCGCCCAGCGTCTGGACCGCCCAGCGCTCCGCGTCGACCGCCGTGCGCACCCGCCCGAGGTCCGGGCCGAGGTCCACCTCGCCGTCGGCGTCCAGCAGTGTGGCGACGCCGTCCAGGACGGCCCCCACCACCTCCTCCGCCCGGCCGCGGGCCAACGCCGTGGCGGGCAGCTCCACCCCGATCGACCAGATCATCTGGACGTCCACCGCCCGGCTCTGGGCCCGGCTGAACTCCAGCGCGTACCCGAGCCGCTGCGCGTGCTCCTGCACCGCGACGTGGCCGCCGGCGACCGCGGGGGCCGCCGCCCCGGCCGCGCCGCCGGCGAGCGCCGCCGCCAGGGCGGTCGTGACCACCTCGTCCCGCGCCACGTCGGTGAGCAGGTGCGCGAGGCCGCGCAGTGCGGTGTCCGCCTCCGGCGACAGCGCACCGGACACCCCGCTCGACGCCCGCGCCAGCAAGGGGACGACGACGTCCGGCTGGTCGGCCACGAGAGCTGCCAGGGGCGCGCCCACCACGGCCAGCACCTCGGGGTCGACGAGCACCCTGGCCGGAGAGCCCGGCGCCAGCCCCTCCCCCAGTGCGACGAGGCCGGCCTCCGCGACCTGACCGGCGGTGGGCGCCCCGGCCGCCAGGCGCACCGTCGCCGCCAGATCGGCCCCGCCGTCCGGCCAGGAGCGGGAGATCAGCGTCGACCAGGAGCGGGCGGTGCCCAGCAGACGCGCCGCCGCTGCCGGGTCTGCCCCACCGACCACCACCCGCAGCACGCTGACCAGCGGGTCGGGCAGCGTGGCCGTCGTTCGGGCCGTGACCCCGGCGCCCAGCGCCGCCTCCCGGTCGAGCAGCTGGCGGCCCCAGCCGGCCGCGAGCCCTGCAGTGGCGGGCGCTCCGCGGCGGGCCACCACGCCAGCGAGGACCAGCCCCATGCCGACCCCCAGCACGTCGACCGCGCCGTCCGGGTCGTCGCGGTCCAGGCGGACCGTGGCCAGCACCTCCGCGCCCCGCCCACCGGCGGACGTCGCCGTGGCCACGGCCGTGGCCAGCAGCCCGGTCAGCGCGTCGTCCTCGGCGCCGGTCGCCCGGGTGCCCAGCACGGTCAGCAGCCAACCGACCCCGTCGGCGCCGAGCCGGCCCAGCAGCTCGTCGACGAAGGCCGGTGTCTCCGCGTACCCCGCCCAGCGCCCGGCGACGGCGTGCAGCTCCGCTGCGGTGAGCCGGCCGGACAGCTCCCCGGCCGCCTGACCGCCCAGGTCGGCCAGCGCACCCTCTCCCCAGCCGGGCAGCCGGCCGGCCAGCCGGGCCGTCAGCCGGGCGTCGCCGCCCGGCCGGACGTCGCCGCCCAGCGGGCCGAGCGCGGCGGCCAGCACCCGCGCTGCGTCCGCGGCGTCCTCCGCGAGTGCGGCGAGCAGGGCCCGGTGCTCGGCGGCCCGGGCGTCGTCGGCCGTCGCCACCGCGCCGGCCAGCGCCCGGGCAGCGGGCTCGCCCGGTCCCGGGCTGCCGTGCTCCAGCGCCGGGCCGACCAGCACCGCGATCCGCACCGCGGCGTCGGCGACGTCGGCCCGCTGCTGCTCGCGCAGCACCGCCACCCGGGCCACCACCCGCTGCCAGACCTCCCGGTGCTCGCCCAGCCGAGACCAGGCGGAGACCAGCGCGCCGTGCAGCTCGCCGGCGACGGCGGTCGCCGCGGCCACCTCGGCAGCCGCCGCAGCCGCGTCAGCCCCCTGCCAGCCCGGGACCACCGCCGCCGCCCCCAGCAGGTGGACCGTCAGGCCGGCCGTGTAGCCGGCCGAGGCGAGCTGACCGACCAGGTCGTCGAGGGCAGCGAGGGAGCCGGGCGGGTCGGGCAGCGGGACCGGCGGTGCGAGCAGCCCGTTCACCGCGGCACGCCCGTGGCCGCCACGGTTTCCAGCGACCCGTCCAGCCGCTGCCAGGAGTCAGCCGCGGCCGCGACGACCTCGCCGAGCCAGGACAGCTCACCGGCCAGGCAGCGCCCCGCGGTCTGGACGCCCTCGCCGAAGCCGGCGGTGGCCGCCCCCAGCGGGCCGCCCACCGGGGCGCCGGGCACGGCACCTGCCGTCCGCCCCGCGCGCTCCGCGGCAGCCACCAGCAGCTCGGCCAGCGCGTGCAGCTGAGCGGGGAGCACCTCGATCGCCATGCCGGCAGTCTGGGGCCCGAGCGGGGCGCGCCGGGGCGTCGTCCACAGGCCGCCTGACTCCGCGCCGCCCGGGCGAGGCCGTCGTCCACATCATCCACAGCCGCTGTCCACAGTCGGTGGACGACGCGGACGGTGCGGCGCGGCGGCCTCTAGGCTGCGCGCGTGCGACGCCAGCGACCCGGCACCCCGGACCCGGAGGCGGGGTCCACGCTGCCCTTCGTGCTGGTCTGCTGGCTGGTCGCAGCCCTGATGGCCCTCGGTGCGATCGCCGCCTCCGACGCCTTCCTGGAGCAGCAGGAGGTCCAGTCGATCTGCGACGGGGCCGCACTCGCCGCGGCCAACCAGGCCGACGAGGCCGTGGTCTACGCCCAGGGGGTCGGCGCGGAGCTGCCGCTCACCCGGGCGGCTGCCGAGGCCGCGGTGGCCGACCAGCTGGCCGACGCCGGGGTCGCCCTGGACAGCTGGTCGGCCGAGACCACCGGCGCCGAGGTGACGGTGCGCTGCACCCGGTCGGTGCCGATCGCCTTCGGCTGGCTCTTCCTGGGCGGGGAGCCGCTGGAGCGCACCGCGGTGGCCAGCGCACGCGCGCCGACCATCCCCTGAGGACGTTCGGCGCCCGGGAACGAGAGCGGCCCCCGACCGTGTGGTCGGGGGCCGCCGTACCAGGCGTGGCGGGTGAAGGATTCGAACCTTCGTAGGCTAAGCCGACGGATTTACAGTCCGCTCCCATTGGCCACTCGGGCAACCCGCCGTGGTGGTACCGGGAGAGCTTACAAGACGGGGGACAGGCTCTTGCCGGGGCACCGGCAGGCGCGTCGTCCCCGCTGAGGAGGAACCGACATGGCCGATGCGTCCTTCGACGTGGTGAGCAAGGTCGACCGGCAGGAGGTCGACAACGCCCTGAACCAGGCGGGCAAGGAGCTGTCGCAGCGGTTCGACTTCCGCGGCGTCAACGCCACCATCGCCTGGGCCGGCGAGGAGGGGGTGACCCTGCAGGCCGACACCGAGGAGCGGGTGGCCGCGGCGCTGGAGGTGTTCAAGGAGAAGCTGGTCAAGCGCGGCATCTCCATGAAGGCGATCGACGCCGACGAGCCGCAGGCCTCCGGGAAGGTCTACAAGATCTCCGCCCGGATCCAGCAGGGCATCGCCTCGGACAAGGCCAAGCAGATCGCCAAGGCCATCCGGGACGAGGGCCCCAAGGGCGTGCAGGCCCAGATCCAGGGCGACAGCCTGCGGGTCAGCGGCAAGAAGCGCGACGACCTGCAGGCGGTCCAGCAGCTGCTGAAGAGCAAGGACTTCGAGATCGCCCTGCAGTTCGACAACTACCGCTGATTCCTCACATCTCTCCTGGTCAGCGGCTTGTCAGAGTCCCTTAGTCCGCAGGGAGTCCGCAGAAGCGCCCAGCGCGGCGGCCATGAGGTCGCCCGCTGCGGCGCGCGTGCGGTCCTCCGCTGTAGGCCAAAGGTGGGAGTAGACGCCGAGCGTGATCGTCGCCGAGGAGTGCCCGAGCGCCCGCTGCACGGTCACCACATCGCATCCCGACGCGATGAGCCCGCTCGCGTAGAAGTGCCGCAGGTCATGAAGCGTGTACCCGCCCAGCCCGGCCGCCTTGCGGACCTCCCGCCACTGGTGGCCTGCCGAGTTCCGGTTCAGCGGCTGCCCGGCATTGGCGATCATCCAGTCACCCTGCTGGACTCCCGCTCGCTGCACGTGCTGGGCCAGCAGATCGACCAGCTCCGCCGGGAGGTAGACCACCCGCTCGGAGCCGAACTTGGGCGCCACGAGTTCGATCGTCGCGCGGTTCTCGCCCTGCAGCTGGCGGCGGACGGCGATGGTCCGACGCAGGAAGTCGACGTCCTCCAGCCGCAGCCCGGCCGCCTCGCCCAACCGGAGCCCGGCGAAGGCGCAGACGGCGATGAACGGCCGGAACCACGCCGGTGCGACGCTGAGCGCGCGCCCGACTTCGTCGATGGCGGGAATCATCATGGCTGCCGACGCCTTGCGCGCTCGCGGCAGCGGCACGCCAGCCGATGGGTCCGACTTGATGATCCGGTCGACGACGGCGGCCCGCATCGCCATGTGGACGTAATTGTATCGGGTCCGGATTGTGCTGGGGGCCAGCCCGGACGTACGGCTACTCGCCGGCTGGGACATGACCTTGACCCACTGCTGCACGTGAGATGGACGGATCTGGCGCATCGGCACGTCGGCGAACGTCACCGAGCCGGCCGCCTGCTGAGCGGCGAGCATCGTCCCGCGCTGCCACACCTGTCGGTCGGACCACGCCTTGAACCAGGCCCTGAAGGTGATCTTTCCAGCCCCGGGGTCGACGTAGTCGCCGGTCACTATCGCCGCGGTGACCTCATCAAGCCACCGCTGGGCGTCGATCTTCCGCTTGAAGTGGCGGGCGTGCTCCTTGCCGTTCTCGTCCCGGTACCGCGGCCGGTATGTGCCGTCAGGCCGCCTTGCGATCGACGCCACCGCTCATCGCCTCCCTGGTTGTGAATCTGGCCCTGGCCAGCGCAGTCTCGGCTCGTCTGCTGACCCGAACGCTGACACCGCGCATGGGACTTGTCTTCCGGCTCCCGTCCCCCTGGGGATTCACCGAGACATCCCCAGGCCCGGCTCGGGATGTAGTGCAAGCCGTCGGACGTCCTCGGGCCGCGGCGGCCGGACGACCAGCTGCGGTGGCGCCGACCGGGAGGCGAGTGTCAGGTCGGTGGCGAGCTCGGGGTCGTGGCGGGCCCGCCAGTGGTCACGCTCTCTGGCCAGCTGATCGACCAGCTGGGCGAGGAGAGCAGGCTCGGCCCTCAGGCTCGCGATGCGAGCGCGGACGGCGGCCAGTTCGGTGTGGACAGTGGCGATTTCCCGGTCGGTGTCGGCCAGTCGCTCCGCCGGGTCGAGGGTCCAGGCGAGAGATCCGAAGCGGGCGAGCCGGTCCTCGTGCTGACGGCGGGCGTCGGCCACCGCGGCCCCGGCGTGCCGGTGGGCCTCCTGGGCGGCGTCGGCGGCCGCGCGCAACCGAGCGTGCTCCGGGTGGGCGTCCTCGGCGTGCTGGCGGGCGTAGGAGTCGACGGCGGTCCACAACCGCGGCCGGTCGTCGGACCGGTCAGCCAGGCGCGCGATCTGCTGCGGGTCTGTAGGCATGGCCGGCAGGCAGGGCCGCCAGGCGTCCGCCCAGTCGACCATCTGCTCGCCGGCCCGGTTCACCGCCGCCCGCCGCAGCCGGAGCCGGCCGGGACCGTCGAGCACGATCTGCGCGGCGTCGCGGGCGGCGTCACGCCCGGTGTCCCAGCCGTCGAGCAGCGTGTCGCGGATCCGGTCGGTCTCGGCCGTGACAGCCGCGCCGCTGGCGTCGGCCCGCGCCGTGGCGTGGCGGGCGTCGATTTTTGTCTGCCGGTATGCCTCGGTCAGCGCGGCGGCCCGGTAGGCGTTCGCGGACTCGAGCGCGACGATCTCGCGCAGCGCGTCCCGGCGCGGCAGGTCGTGGGCGAGCCGATCCAGGCAGCGTTGCTCGGCCGTCCAGGCCTGATGCAGGTCGGCGAGCGCCTGCTCCAGCGGGCGCTGCTGGGCGTAGTGGGTGGCCTCGGCGGCGGCAAGCCGGGCGGCGTCCGCCGGGCCGAGATCGGCGCGGTCGCGGGCAAAGACCGTGAGCCACTGCTGGCGCGCCTCGGCGGGGTCGGTCGCGACGAGGTGGGCGGTGTTGGCGGTACGGCCGCGGGTCATCCCGACGTAGGCCGCGGCCGCTCCGGTGTCCTCGCCGACCACCAGGTGTGCGGCGGTCACCGTGTCGCCTTGGGTGCCGTGCGCGGTGGTGGCGTAGGCCAGTTCCACGTGCGCGGTGACGTAGTCGGCGGGCAGCACCCGCGCCCCTGTCCCGGCCGGGGTGACGGCGAGGGTGACAGCGGGGGTGACAGCGGCGAACGCGCCGCCGGCGGGGGTGACATGCGGTGTGCTGGCGGGGGTGACGAGCAGCCCGCCGTCGGCGTCGACGCCGGTGACCGTCCACACGTCGCGGTTCGCGACGGCCAGGTCGCGGTCGTTGCGGCGGGTGGCGATCCGGTCGCCGACGCCGATCCGCTCCCCCGCGCCGGTGACCACGACGCGCCGGTCATCGACCCGGCCTTGGGTGATGAGTCGGTCGCGGATGGCGGCGTTGAGGGCGGCGGCCTGCTCGCGGGTGGCGACCACCACGGCCACCCGCTCGCCCGCGGTGTAGCCGTCGGCCGCGCCGGCGGCGAGCGCCTCCTGCAGCGCCTGCGGGTCGGGGTGGAGCCGGATCTGCCCGCGGGCCAGCAGCGCGTCGAACACGGTGCCGGGGTTCTCGCCGGAGCGCATCGCAAGGGTCAGGTCGGCGTACTCGGTGTCAGGGACCGTCACCCGGCCGTCGGTGCGGGTGAAGCGGTGCACCCCGACCAGTGTCAGGTGCTCGGTCGGGTCGACCTGGGCCGCGGCGAGGTCCAGGACGCCACCGCGACCGACCGCCGGCAGCTGATGCCGGTCACCGAGCAGGGCGACGTGCACCCCGCACTCGTCGGCGACCGTCAGCAGGGCGTGGGCGGTGTCCTGATCCAGCATCCCCGCCTCGTCCACGACCAACAGATCCCCCGGACGCAGCCGCGCGCCTCCAGTGGGCCCGACGTACGCGCGGCCGGTGACCGGGTCGGTGTGGCCGGCGGCGAGGCGGGTCCACGCGCCGTCGGCATTCCAGCGCCAGCCGTACTCGAAGGCCAGCCGGGCCGCCGAGCCGGCGACCGCGCCGACCTCCGCGGCGGCCACCTGGGCCGCCTTCAGCGTCGGGGTCACCACCACCAGCCGGCGGCCCTGCCCGGCGAGCACATTCCTGGTGGCGGCCAGCGTGGTCGTCTTGCCGGCGCCGGCCGCGCCCTCGATCACCACCAGGCGCCGCCGGCCGGCCAGCGCGGCGACCGCCGCGGCCTGCCCGGGATCCAGCCGAGTGGCACCGGCTACGGCCTCGGCCGGTGGGATCGGGTCGGTGTCACCGGCGCCGGCCGGGCGCGCGGCGGCGCGGGCGGCGAGGCGGGCGGTGAGGTCGTCCTCGACGGCGAGCACCGGTCCTGAGGTCCAGGCCCGGACATGCTCGGGCAGCCCGCCGCGGTCCAGCAGCGGCACGCACCGGTCCATCGCGCGGGCGGTGAGGTCTTCGGCGAGCTCGATTCGCACCGTCGGGTCAGTGACGATGCCGGCGGCGGCGAGCAGCTGCTCGACCTCCCCGCGCACGTCGGCGGCGTTCCACGCCGAGCGGGCGGCGCCGAGCCGGGCCAGCGCCCGGCCCACGATCTGCTCCCGGTCCAGGCTGCCCACCGGGGTGAGTGTCAGGCCGGCGGGGACATTCCGGTCGCGGTAGCCCAGGGCGACCAGCTCGGCCGCCCACCGTGCGGTGAGGTCCTCGCCGGGCTGGGGCAGCACCTTGTCCGGGCGGCCTGCTGCCCACGCTCGCGCGTCCCAGGAGCGGCGCAACCCGGGGCCGGGGGATTCGCCGGGATGCGCCGCGACCCATTCTCGTTCGTACCGATCGATATTGCGGGCGATCTGCGCGGTCCGCGCGCTGAAGGGGCCGACGAAAGCCGCCAGCTGCCGTATCTCCCCATCGGCGTTCAACGCATACCCGTGGGCGGCGAGCGCAGCCCGGAATTGCGGGTCACAGGCGACCGCGGCGTGCCCGATTCCGTTGATTGCGGCCAGAGAATCGCGGACGCCGACGGTGTGCAGGCCGCGCCATTTCCCTGCCGCGAACACCCGGGCGTTGATCTGCAGGTGCAGATGGCGGTGCGGATCCCCGGCCCGCGACGTGTAGTGCGCCACCGTCACCGCCTCGGCCACCTGCACCGGCACCGGCACCTGCCCGCCGCGCGGACCGACCCGGGTGGTGGCGTGCTGCCCGAGCCAGCCGATGATCTGCTCGGTCGCCCGGGCCTGGGCCGCGTCGTAAGCCGTCGCGATGTCCGGATGCAGCGCCGCGGCCAGCGACCACGTCTTCGGGCCGTTGACCACCACCTCTACGAACCGCACGGCCCGGTCGTCGTCCCGCAGGTGCCCCCGCGGCTCGCCGGTGCCCGGGTCACAGCCGGCAACCCACGTCTCGTAGGCGTCACCGGTCAGCGGCGCCAGCTCGGTCACCCGCCCCTCGGTGACGGCGAACCGGCGGGCGACACCGGCGCCCTCGGTGAGGTAGTAGTCATCCGCCCGACCGCGGTCGGCCTCCACGTACTGCCGGGCAGCCGCCGGCGCGCCGGCGTAAATCTTCATCCCGCCATGCATTCTCAACGCCACCCAACAGTGACCAACAAGTCACCCCTAGAAACGCCGATGGGCCCCGCGAAGCGGGGCCCGACCTACCTCCGAAGGTAGCATGCGTGCCGTTCTATCTGGGAGTGCTCGAACGCCGGAGAGTGGCCGATCTGAGTCAATGCGCGAGGTGCCGGCGTTTTAGTTGCTCGAAGGCGTTGAAGAGCTTTGAATGGTTGAGTTGCGCTGCGATCAGTCGTGCGACACCGACGGTAAGGCCGTGCGGGCCGCGAAAGCTGCCACTTGCTCGCCGATTAGGTTCGTCTCCGCCCTGCGCCGGAGTCGCTTCACGATCGCTCACGGTGCGACAGCGCCCCCGTCGTTCGCGCAGGACGCTTGCAATGGGACAGGCCCGGCAAGGACGAAACAGCACGTACTCGTTCCAGTGCCGGCCGGATGGTCACCGACTCACACGCTTGCCGGCTATGGCCACCATCATGATTGGGGCAGCATCGCCGCGGGAGGTTGTGACGCCTCGTCGACAAAGTCAGCGGCAATGTGAACCGAGGATCAAAGCCAACCCCGAGATTGCGGATTCGTCCGAGTCATTGTGGTCAAGAGACAGTGCGGCGAGCAAGCCGACGACGCTGCCGCTCGGAAAGCCCACCCCAGACGCCGAATCGTTCGTCGTTGGCGAGTGCGTACTCAAGACATTCGATCTGAACCGAACAGTCGGCGCAGACCTCTTTCGCCTCACGCGTCGAGCCGCCCTTCTCCGGGAAGAACGCCTCGGGGTCGGTCTCCGCGCACAGCGCTTCGTCCCGCCATCTTCCGGTGTCCTCCGATGCCGCAAGCCCGTAAGGCTGCGCCGCAAGTTGCCGTGCGGCGCTGGCATCTTGATCCGATGGCACCTGAGCCATAATGACAACCTTTGCTCTCCTCCGGCTCGAGCTGCGCAGCTGAATGCGCCCGATGCCGAGGACAGGCATTACACGCGTGTCTTGGTCGGCCGGTCAAGCGACGTTGTAGATCATGACGAACTCCGGACCCGCCATGACCAGCATCGGGAACCGGCAGTCCAAGGCCGTGACCACCGCATCGAGCGGGGTCGGCGACCAGCCCCGTCCGAGCGAGATGGGGGGCCAGTCGGCCCCGAGCGTCCGCGGCTGCTACTCCGCGCGGGCTCTCCCGCGACCAGGCGTCCAGTCGCCCGTCCAGCGTGGCACCCCCCTCTGAGAACCCCGACTGTCGACCTGGTTGCGCGACTGGGCGGGAGATTGACCCTGATGTCCCTGTCCGGGTCCGACGTCGGGTTCTTGCCCATCAACTCCTCGGGGTGAGCGACACGTCGATGCCCCTCAAGGCCCCTCGCCACGCAGCCGTTGAGAACAGAGTCGATGTCCTCGTACTCGACGTTCCGGGGAAGCTCTCGAGTGGATGGCAATGGAGGTCGTGATGCAGGTCTCGACGGTGGCTGAGCGCAACAACGTGACGACGGCCGGCCTGGCCGAGGGGCCGGTGGTGCTGTTCGCGCACGGGTTCGGCTGTGACCAGGACATGTGGCGACGGGTGCTACCGGCGTTCGTCGAAGACTACCGGGTCGTACTCTTCGACCACGTCGGTGCCGGCCGGTCGGACTCGGCGGCGTACGAACGCGACAAATACGCATCCCTGGACGGCTACGCCCGGGACATCCTGGAACTGTGCGCGGAGATGGACCTGCGCGACGTCGTCCTGGTCGGGCACAGCGTCAGCGCGATGATGGCCGTCGTCGCTGCTGCCGCTGAGCCGTCGCGCTTCTCCCGCCTGGTTCTAGTGGCCCCGTCGCCGTCGTACATCGACGACCCGAGCACCGGCTACGTGGGCGGCTTCTCCCGCGCCGACATCGACGACCTGCTCGCGTCGCTGGACAGCAACTACTTCGCCTGGGCGGCGGCCATGGCCCCGATGGTGATGGGCAATCCGGACTGCCCTGAGCTGGGATCCGAGCTGGCCAGCAGCTTCTGCCAGACCGACCCCGACATCGCCCACCACTTCGCCCGGACGACCTTCCTCTCCGACACCCGGTCGCTGCTACCGCAGGTCAGCACGCCGGCCCTGATCCTGCAGTGCTCCGATGACATGCTCGCCCCACTCGAGGTCGGGCAGTACGTGCACGAGCAGTTGGCCGGCAGCACGCTGGTCCAGTTGGCTGCGACCGGGCACTGCCCGCACGTCAGCGCGCCGGAGGAGACCGCGACGGCGATCCGGCACTACCTGCGGCCGGATCGGTGAGCGACACCGGCCCGGTGGACGTCGACTTCGAGGCGCTGTACCAGCAGGCGCCGTGCGGCTACTTGGTCACCGCGGACGACGGCACGATCACCGGTGTCAACGACACGTTCCTGTCCTGGACCGGCCATCCCCGTGAGGATCTGATGGGCACTCGGCTGCAGCAGCTGCTGCCCGTCGGTGACCGGATCCTGTTCGCCACCCATTGCACGCCGCAGCTGTCGGTGACCGGTGCCGTGGCCGAGATTGCCGTCGACGTGGTCGGAGCGGACGGCACACGACGGGCGGCTCTACTGTCAGCGGCCCGCACCCCGGCCACCGACTCGAGCCCGGCGGCCGTCCGGGTGATCATCTTCAGTGCGCACGAACGGCGGCAGTACGAGAGAGAGCTGGTGGAGGCGCTGCGTCGGGCGGAGGAGTCCGACGCCCGCCGGGCCAGCGCCGAGGCGCACCTCCAGCACTTGGCGCTGCACGACCCGCTGACCGGATTGCCCAACCGCGCCGGGCTGACCTTGCAGCTGGAGGCGACGTTCGCCGAGCCGAGTGCCCGCCCGGTGGCGCTGTTCGTCGACCTGGACCACTTCAAGGCCGTCAACGACAGCCTCGGCCACGCCGCCGGGGACGAGCTGCTCATCGTCGTGGCGGAGCGTCTGCGATCCGCCGTGCGGGACACGGCCACCATCGCCCGGCTCGCCGGCGACGAGTTCGTGGTTCTGGACGCACTCGGCGACGCCGAGCACGCGACCACCATGGCGGAGCGCCTGCTCGAGGTGCTCACCGCGCCGGTGATTCTCCAGGGCTTGGAGATCATGGTCTCGGCCAGCATCGGAGCCGCGGTCGCCGATGGCGAGGAGACTCCGGAGCGGTTGCTGCGGCACGCCGACATCGCGATGTACCGGGCCAAGTCCCGCGGGCGCAACTGCTGGGAGCTGCACGACCCTGCCTCCACCGATCCCGCGGCGGACCGGCTGCTGCTGCTCGGTGAGCTGCGGCGCGGTATCGACTCCAGTGAACTGCGGCTGCACTACCAGCCGCGGATGGACCTGCGCACCGGGCGTGCGGCCGGCGTGGAGGCGCTGGTGCGCTGGGCGCATCCCGTTCGAGGACTGCTGCCGCCTGCTGAGTTTATCGAGGTGGCCGAGGAGTCCGGGCTGGTCCGGCAGCTGGGCGCCTGGGTACTGAACGAAGCCGTCGCCCAGGCCGCCCGATGGCAGGACGTCGATGGCCTGTCGCTGGAGATGGCGGTGAACCTGTCCCCCCGCCAACTCGCCGATCCCGAACTCCTGGGCGTGGTCACCGCCGCCCTCACCCGGCACAGCCTGGACCCGGCAGCGTTGACCCTGGAGATCACCGAGACGGCGCTCATGGACGATCCCGACGCTGCACTGACCACCCTCACCGCCCTTGAGGCACTCGGCGTGGGCCTGGCGGTCGACGACTTCGGCACCGGCTATGCCAGCCTCACCTACCTCAAGCGCTTTCCCGTCGACGAACTCAAGATCGACCGCTCCTTCGTCGCCGGACTCGGCACGGACCGCGGCGACTCGGCCATCGTGACCAGCTGCGTGCAACTGGCCCACGCCGTCGGCATCCGCGCCGTCGCCGAAGGCGTCGAGACCGACACCCAGCGCCTCGCCCTGCTCGACCTGCACTGCGACTTCGCGCAGGGCTACTACTACGCACCGCCGCTGACGCCCGACGCCCTTACAGCCTGGCTGGCCGACCGATCCTGACTCACCTCTCGACCGGGACCGTGAAGTCGCGGCCCGGGCGCGTGGCTGATGTGCTGTCTGATCCGCGTGGTGCGGCCGATGCGCGTGTCTGGAGTCGATCGAGTTTCGTTTGTCTAGGTCATCGGTGAGGTTGCGTACAAATTGGACGCGGACCACCAACAATCTCGGCACAAGGTCAATGTCTTCGGAGGTCCACCATGGCGCCAGTGCCGACCCACGCTGCGGTCCCCGCTCCGCGTACCGCCCCCGCCGCAGCCGACTCTGGGCTGCTCTCGGCCATCGACCGCTCCCAAGCCGTGATCGAGTTCGAGCTGGACGGCACGATCCTGCGGGCCAACCAGAACTTTCTCGCCAGCGTCGGCTACGCGCTCGAGGAGATCGTCGGCAAGCACCACCGAATCTTCTGCGACGAGGCCACCGCGCAGAGCGCCGAGTACGCCGACTTCTGGACGCGGCTCGGCGCCGGCGACTTCGAGGCCGGCGTCTACAAGCGGCTGCGCAAGGACGGCAGCACCCTGTGGCTGCAGGCCACCTACAACCCGGTCCTGGACGCCGAGGGCCGGCCGGTGCGCGTGGTCAAGTTCGCCAGCGACATCACCGAGGCAATGATCGTCGGCGCGGAACGGGCGGGCAAGGTCGCCGCCATCGACCGCTCCCAGGCCGTCATCGAGTTCGACCTGACCGGCCGCATTCTGACCGCGAACTCCATCTTCTGCGCTTCTGTGGGCTACGAACTCGAGGAGATCACCGGCAAGCACCACCGGATCTTCTGCGACCCGGAGTACGCCGCGAGCCTTGAGTACGCGGACTTCTGGAGCGACCTGGCCGCGGGCCGATTCAATGCCGGGGAGTTCCGTCGGATCGCGAAGGGGGGCCGCGAGCTGTGGCTGCAGGCCACCTACAGCCCGATCCTCGACGCCGAGGGCAAGCCATACAAAGTGGTCAAGTTCGCCAGCGACATCACCGCGGTGAAGGCCAGCAACGCCGAGTTCATCGGCAAGGTCGCCGCCATCGACCGAGCCCAGGCGGTCGTCGAGTTCGACCTCGATGGCACGATCATCACCGCCAACCAGAATTTCTGCGACGCCGTGGGCTACCGGCTCTCGGAGATCGAAGGCAAGCACCACCGCGTCTTCTGCGACTCGGCCTACACCCAGACCCGGGACTACGCGGACTTCTGGGAGCGGCTTGGTGCCGGAGAGTTCGAGACCGGTGAGTTCCGGCGGCTCAAGAAGAACGGCGACGAGATCTGGCTGCAGGCCTCCTACAACCCGATCCTCGGCGCCGACGGCAAGCCGTTCAAGGTGGTGAAGTTCGCCGCCGACGTGTCGGCCGCGAAACTGCGCAATGCCGAGATCGAGGCCCGGATCGACGCCGTCGACCGCTCCCAGGCGGTGATCGAGTTCGACCTCGACGGCATCGTGCTGTCGGCCAACGACAATTTCCTCCGCGCCATGGGCTACTCGCTGCGCGAGATCGCCGGCAAGCACCACAGCCAGTTCTGCTCGGATGAGTACCGGCAATCTGAGGAGTACCGCGAATTCTGGCTGAAGCTGGGCAAGGGCGAGAGCATCGCCGGGCGCTTCCACCGCGTCGGCAACTACGGCCGCGACGTCTACATCCACGCTACCTACACCCCGGTGCTCGACCTCTCCGGCCGGCCTTTCAAGGTGGTCAAGTACGCATTCGACGTCACCGACCAGGTCGAGCGGGAGAAGAAGGTAGCCCAGGGTGCCCGGGACATGACCAGCACGGTGCGCAACCTGGCTACTTCCATCGACGAGATCTCCCGCAGCTCGCGCACCGCCAACGACCTCGCCCAGGAGACCCAAGGCAACGCCGAGCAGGGGGTGGAGGCGCTGCGGGCGTCGCTGGAGGCGATCGGGCTGATCCAGCGTTCCTCAACCTCCATCGGCGAGATCGTCCGGGTCATGGGTGAGATCGCCAACCAGACCAACTTGCTGGCCTTCAACGCCTCGATCGAAGCCGCCCGGGCCGGCGAGCACGGAGTCGGCTTCTCCATCGTCGCCGGTGAGGTGCGCAAGCTCGCCGAGCGGTCGTTCGAAGCCGCTCAGCAGATCGGCAAGCTGATCGAGGAGTCGGCCGAACGGGTGCACCAGGGCTCGGAGGTCTCCAAGCGGGCCGAGGGCGCCTTCGAGCGGATCGCCAGCAGCGTCTCCCGCACCAACGACGCAATCCGGGTGATCTCCGAATGCACCCGGGTGCAGCAGGAGGCGTCACGGGAGGTGGACGCACTCATCACCGAGTTGTCCACCGTCGACAACGCGTCGTGACCGCAGGGACGCAGCCCGGCCGACCGGACACCGGGTCTACCACCGCGGGCGCACCGGAGGCAGCGCGGGTCTACGGCCTGCTGCGGCTGGCGGGCGTGAACGTGGCGCTGCCGCTGGAAGTGCTCCGCGAAGTGGTGCACTGCCCGGCGGATCTGGCTCCCCTGCCCGCACGGGTCATCGGTCTGCTCGGCGCGATGAACCTACGCGGCACCGTCCTCCCCGTCGTGGACCTGCAGCGCGTGCTCGGCCCGGAGGCCCCAGGGATGAACCCGTCCGGCGGCCCCTCGGCGGATCGAGTGGTCGTGGTGGTCGCCTGCGCCGGGCAGGTCTTCGGGCTGCTCGCCGACGAGGTCCGCGGCGTGACCAGACTGACGGCGGACCGCCTACTGCCCGTGTCCAACGAGAGAGGTGGCCTGCTGTTCTCGCACACCTTCCAGCATCCCGACGATGGCGGCGTCATCAGCGTGCTCGACGCCGCGGCACTGCTGCGTGAGACCGGCGTTCCGACCGTTCTGGACACCACGCGAGCAGGGGACGTCGGACCGCGATCGGTCGAGGACCGAGGGCTGCCGGGCGGGGACGTCCGCAAGCTGACCCTGGTGCGCTGCGGGGAACACATGCTGGCCCTCGACGTCGCCCACGTGCACACCACGCTTCCGCCACCGGTACTACGGGCCTCGGTCCTCGACGGCGGGCTCTGCCTCGGCGTGATCGACTACGCCGATCGCGAGGTACCGGTGGTCGACTCCCTCGCGCTGCTAGGGCTCGGCCGGCTGGGCGACGACGAGCTCGGTGCGGGACTGGTACTGAAGCTGCCGCTCGGCTACGTCGTCCTCGCGCTGAGCGAACTGCTCGACCTGGTCGAAGTCGCGGAGACCGAGGTGCTGCCGCTACCCGCACTCGCCGTTCCCGGCGGCGGCCTGCTCTCAGGCGTGATCCAGCGTTCGCGATCCGGCCCATGCCTGGTGGTCGACGGAGCTGCGTTGGCCGATGTGCCCGAGCTGGCCAGCCTGGCAGCGGTGAACACCTCCCTCGATCACGCGCCGACGGCGAGCCGACACAACGCGCAAGCAGCGGGCGATCTCGACGCCCTCGGAAAGCCGTACATGACCTACACCGCCGGCGTGGAGGTCACAACGCCGTTGGACCAGATCGCCGAGATCCTCCCGCTGTCGGCCACGATCACCGCGACGCCATCGTCCGACCGGATCCTCGGCGTGGTGGTGCACCGGGAGGCGGTCGTTCCGGTCGTCCGGCTCGCCGGCCTCCTGGAGCGAAGCGGCGAGCCGCCCGGCCCGGCGTCGTGCCTACTCCTGGTGCAAACCGATGACCAGGTCGTTGCCTTCGCCGTCGACAAGCTGAGCGGAATCGAGCCGGTCGTCTGGATCGACGCCGACCACGGGACGTCGCCATCTGAGAATCCCGGCCGGCTCCTGCAGACGGCACGCCTGGTACAGGTCGGCGACGAGACCCGCTTGCTACCCGAACTCGACCTGCACGCCCTGGCCGGCTCGTTGACCGAGCCCTCGGGGCCAGACCCGTACCGCTCGTGATGCACAGCAGTGCCGCGCGTGAGAGGTGCCCATGTTGCAGCTGCTCCAAGACGTTGAGTGGACGGGGCTTCCCCCAGGGTGCACACCGTGCGGCGGCGGGCCGCCCGCTGTCTTCTCATGACCGCCGATCGGATGGACAGCCCCACCTTCGAGCTGACGGTGCTGGAGTCGACCTGCGCTCGACGAGTCCTCACCAAGCTGCGGCGATCGAGCCGGGGACAACCGGCCACGCTGCCTCGTACGAACGTCTCATATGTCCTCCGTTGAGACTCACGAACTGCTGACCCGCGCCGCTGCATTGTTCGGCGCCGTGGCTGCTGATGGCGTCGGACTCCCGATCGAGGTGGCCCTAGAATCTGCCCACGCCGTAGCGCTGCTAACTCGCGCGGGTGCCGCCGCGTCCCCTGCGGCCCTGGTAGAAGGCGATGTGGACACCACAATCCGCGAGGCGATCGCCGTGCTTGCACGACTCGATGAGACTGCGTTCAAGAGCGAGGCGGTGAGAAGCGCTGCGATAGCCGCCTTGCGGACAATGCGCTGGCTCAGCTGAGCGAGCGGCGTCGGCCACGGCGCAGCCATAGCATGGCGCTGACGGTGGCGCCATCCCTGAGGCCGACACGAGGACGCGAACCTGATCGACATCGAGCTGGGCGGCTACCAGCGGGTGGATCACCTGATACCGACACCCCGTCGCACAACCACGGACCACGATCAGCCCGGTCGGTTTCCTGGCCGGTACCGGTGTCCATGCCCTTGGGCGCGTGGGACCTGACCCCGATCAGTGGACACGCTGAACCCAGGCTGAGCTTGGAGGAAGCGAGATGATCGGCTCGTGGTGCGCAAGGTGTACTCGGAGGAGTTCCGCCGGGATGCGGTGGAGCTGTACCGGACGACGGAGGGGGCGACGGTCGCGTCGATCGCCGCCGACCTGGGGATCATGGACACGACCCTGTCGGCGTGGTTGAAGGCCGCCGGGGTGCCGGTCCGGGGTCGCTACCCGCGGCCCGACGGCGGCCCACCGCCGGGCGGTGAGCCACCGGATCAGGAGCTGGCCCGGCTGCGCACGAGGGTCGCGGAGCTGGAGGCCAGCGAGCGCAAGCTTGGCGCCGAGCGGGACAGCCTTCGGGCGGCGGCCAAGTACTTCGCCGGGGAGACGCGCTGGTGACCCGCTTCCAGTTCGTCGCCGACCACCGGAACGCCTTCGAGGTGAAGCGGATGTGCCAGCTCGTGGAGGTCAGCCGGGGCTCGCTCTACGCGTGGGCGGCCGCCGCCGATGCCCGCGCGGCCCGCCAGGCCGCCGACGAGCAGCTGGCGGAGCGGATCCGGGCGGTGCACGCCGCCGACCGGCAGAACCGGGCCTACGGGGCGCCGCGGATCACCGCCGAGCTCAACGACGGCGCCGGAGACGGGGAGCGGGTGAACCACAAGCGGGTCGCCCGGGTGATGGCCCAACACGGCATCGCCGGGATCCGGCTGCGCCGGCGTGTCCGGACAACGATCCCGAAGCCGGCCGATGAGCAGGTGTCCGACCTGTGCGAGCGCGACTTCACCGCGCCGGCGCCGAACATCAAGTACGTCGGGGACATCACCTACCTGCCCTGCGCCAACGGCAGCAACCTGTACCTGGCGACGGTGATCGACTGCTTCTCCCGCCGGCTGGTCGGCTGGTCGATCGCCAACCACATGCGCACCGACCTCGTCGCCGACGCGCTGCTCGCCGCCGCGGCGACCCGCGGCAGCCTCACCGGGGCGATCGTGCACCACGAACACGGAGCGCAGTACACCTCCCGGGCCCACGCCGCCCTCTGCCAGCGGCTGGGCGTCGTCCGGTCGATGGGCGCGGTCGGCTCGAGCGCGGACAACGCGCTGGCCGAGTCGTTCAACGCCACCCTCAAGCGCGAGACCCTGGCCGGCGCCGCCGCCTGGAGCACGCCGGCCGAGGCCCGCCGGGCGGTGTTCGGCTGGGCCACCCGCTACAACCCGGCTACGCTGCCAACCGCGGCGTAGACACCCCACGCGTGTCCAAGATCAGGGGGCAAGGCCCCGTAGCTGCACGGCGCCAGCACGGCGAGCCCGGTGGACCTCTTGACCACGCTGCGGCCCAACATCTTCCAGGTGCCGAACCCGGCGACCCGGATCGGGCTGAAGCCCAGCCGCGCGGCCTCCAGATCGATCAGCAGCTGGTTGTTGAGGCTGTAGGTGTGGAACTTCACGGCCGCGTCGAGCATCGCCCGCCACTTGCGGGTCGGCAATGAGCGCCTGGACCTGCTAGCCGATCTGGTCGTGCAGGGCGGCGATCTTCGCCGCCCGCACGGCGTCGGCGGCTTCCCGCTGCGCGGCGCTGAAG
This sequence comes from Modestobacter lacusdianchii, assembly GCF_054177765.1. NCBI lineage: Bacteria > Bacillati > Actinomycetota > Actinomycetes > Geodermatophilales > Geodermatophilaceae > Modestobacter > Modestobacter lacusdianchii. The sequence continues at coordinate 74,291 of NZ_JBJJTJ010000020.1, forward strand.
GGGGCGCGCCTACCCCGCCCGTGCCGGTGCGGCTGCTGCTCGCCGTGCTGCTGGTGCCAGTCATCTGGACCCTCCCGGAACTGGAGCCGAAACCGGTACGGGAGGGACTGCGAAACAGGTTTCTGGCCACCCATTCCCCCGGCCCGTCCGGCGCAGAGCTCTGCTCAGGGGCCGGGAGCGACGGCGGGGGACGACCGGACCAAGACTGCTTCCGCAGCGGAGCGCCCGAAGGGCGAAAGGATCTTGGTCCGGTCGGGAGGAGGCGGCGCGGGAGGCCCCTACGCTGAGCTGCCGGACGGGTCGGGGGACAACAAGCGCAGCCCGCCGTAGGCGGACCTTGACGACGGCGCAGCCGGCGCCACGCGCAGCGCGGCCCGAAGGATGCTCCTGGCCCGGCCCGGCGGCCCCGGCGCGACCACGTCGGAGGCGCTCTCACCGCGCGCCCCGGTCACGCGACACCTCCCAAGCGGCCCTGCCGAACCAGTAACGAGCCGCGCGGTCTCGCCGGGCCCTGAGTGCGTCGCGGAAGGCCATGGGGGCGAGCGTGGCCAGGCCGGCGCTCGACCGCGGACGTCGGGTCCGGACTCGGTGGACAGAAGCTGTTGTCCACACCGACCAGTTGCGCAGGAGCGCCCCCATGCGGGGGGCCTGCCGCGGCGGGATTGGAGAAAAACAGGAGGACTACTGGAGAAGCCGTCACCCTGGCAGCGGACCTCCAGTCCTGTGGGCGCCCGGGTCGCCCGGGTGCTGACGGTCTCCCGAAGAATTCCTTCACAAGCGGGGGCAGCGCGGGTCCTGCTTACGGTCTGGGTCGCGGCGGACAACCAGGCATCGCCTGGAGACGAACTGCAGGCGGTCCCGGGAGCCGCTGACCGGGACGAGCCGAACCCGGCCGCAGTACCGGGGACCCCTTTACCGGCTGTCCCGGCGCCGCCCCCGGGGTCGGCAGATGCGGGGCCTCCGTCGCTGGCAAGAGTCACGCCGACCAGCTCCTGTGCGTCACGCCGCTACAGGAGAACAACCGGAGACCGTCAGAGAAAGCTGGCTGTGCGGTGTCACCAACGGGCCCGAAATGGCGCCTGCTGGGGTGAAGACACCGCCCACCACCGACGCCCCCCC
>NZ_JBJJTJ010000021.1:0-72559 GCF_054177765.1 Modestobacter lacusdianchii
CGGGTGGGAGAGTAGCGAGTGTCGCCCAGCGGCATTTTCAAGGCCTCCACGTCCACTCGGGCAGTCGCGCCGCCGCCCCTCGCGGGGCCATAGTCGCGACTTTGGCCCCTCAGGCGGGGACCGGCTCCGGCTGCTGGGCGACGCGGGGAGTGGAGGCGGTGTGCGCGACGCCGGCGGCGACCACGAACGCGGCGGCGATCGCGGGGACGGCCAGCCCGGTGCCCGAGCCGAGCCGGTCGACGACGACGCCGGTGACCGCGGAGGAGACCGCCTGGCCGACGACGACCGCGGAGCCGAGCATCGTCATGGTGGTGGCTGAGCGGCCGACGGGTGCGAGCTTGGCGGCGAGGCTGTACTGGCTGACCAGGGTGGGGCCGATGCCGCAGCCGAGGACGGCGAGGGCGATGACCAGTGTGAGCTCCGAGCGCGCGGTGGCGTAGACGATCGCGGCGGCGAGCATCAGCGACCCGAACACCAGCCACCGCGCGCGCAGGCTGAACCGCTCCGGGAACGCCGCCGACCCCAGGGCCAGGGCGGCCGAGCCGATGCCCATGACGCCGTAGAGCAGCCCGGCGCGATCGCCGTCCCCGCCGTCGGCGAGGTACCCGGTGAGCGAGGTGAGGGTGGCGCCGAAGAAGAAGCCGATGCCGAGCGTGCCGGCGACCACGGTGAGCAGCGAGAAGCGGGCCAGCTCACGGGCCGGCGCCTGCTGCTCGGTGGTGTGCGGGGTGCTCGGGTCGAGCCGCCCGGTGGGGTGCAGCGCGAACCAGGTGACGAAGACGAACGTCAGCACCGAGGCGCCGGCGATGGCCACCCAGGGGGCGATGGCGGTGGCGAGCAGTCCGACGAGGAAGGGGCCGACGATGAAGACGGTCTCGTCGGCGGCCGACTCGTAGGCCATCGTCCCGTTCAGCACCTTCTCGCGCTGCGCCGGGCGGATCGAGCGCTTGATGATGGCGACCAGCCGGGTGCGCGACATCGGCGCGATCTGCGGGGCCGACGCCCCGATCAGCACCGACAGTGCGAGCAGCGCGACGGCGGAGGCGGGGCTTGCGACGACGAACGGGAAGGCGCCGAGCAGGGCGGCGTTGACCAGCCCCACCGGGACGAGCACCCGGCGCTGCCCGAACCGGTCGGCGGCCGCGCCGAGCAGCGGCCCGGCGAGCGCGGTGCCGATGCCGGCGGCGGCGGAGTTGAGCCCGCCGAGGGTGACCGAGCCGCGCTCGGCGACGACGAGGGTGAGCACGCCGACGGTCATCATCGCGAACGGGAGCCGCGCGATGAAGGCCAGCGGGAAGTAGGAGAACCCGGCGTGCCGGATGAGCTCGGTGCCGGAGGGGCGTGTGTCGAACATGACCTCTGCTGCGGGGATCGGGCGTGCCGCCTTGCTCCGCAAGCAGGTAGTTACACACGGGACGTTCAGGAACCGCCCCGACGATAACCGACCTGGTCTGGGCTCGCCGGGATGTGCTCGCTCGCTACCGACCCGGATGGGGCATCAGTTCACTCGACGGACAGCCTGGTCGGTGGTGACTGCGCCGCGGCAGCGTCAGTCAGCGGCCAGCCCGCACGGCGTCCACGATCTCGTCGAGGGCAGTGCCGGTGTCGGGGAGGACCGCCAGCAGCTTCGAGTTGCCCCCGCACTGGCCGACAGCCGACAGTGCGCCGATCGCCACTGCGTCGACCGAGGCGTGCTCGCGCTCGGCCGACCGGGTCAACCGTTCGATCACCTCGGCGGGAACGTCGCGCAGGTGCAGTCGGGCATGAGTCGATCGTGCACGGATGAGCCGGGCCGCGCCCACCTCATGCGCCGGGCCACGCGCGGCGGGGGAGCAACGGGACGGCGGTCTGCCCGTCGTGGAGGTGCAGGCTGCAGTCGAGGCCGTCGCGCCCGCGCACGATCGACTCGATGGCAGCACACCAGGCGTAGTCGTCCGGAGTGGGCTCCGCGGGGCCGGGCCGTTCCAGGCACATCGCCAGGTGCAGTGCCGATCGGTCGACGTGCTCACTGTCGACCGCTACGCCGTGCAGGTCGGCGAGCGCGCCGATCACCACGCGGTCGGGTTCGGCCGGGAGCTCCTCGACCGGGATGAGCAGGTGGAGCATCGTGCCGTCGTTCCGCAGCCAGGCGAGGAACAGCCGGCGCTGGGACGGCGGCCCGCCCAGGTGCAGCAGGCCCTGCCACCGCGCGGTGAGCTCGGCGTCGCTGGTCATCGGGACGTCGGGGTGCAGTCGGGTGTCCATGGCCGAGGACTCTGCCGCGCTGCGGGCCCTTCCCGCTGGCGTCGTCCACAGGCTGATCGCATCGTGCCGTTGACTGGGGCCATGGACGACGTGACCGCCGCGCTCCACTCGGAGCCGGTCTCGCTGGAGCAGGTCCAGCTCGAGCTGCCGGCGGCGCTCGGGGTGCACGCCTGGTGGGGGCGGTTCGGTGCGCTGCCCGGCATCTCCGGGCCGCGGCACCCGGACGCCGCGCTGCAGTTGCTGTACGTGGGCATCGCGCCGAACGGCGCGGCGTCGCGGGCCACGCTGCGCAGCCGGGTGGTGGGCGACCACATCCGCGGGACGACGGGCTCCTCGACGCTCCGCCGGTCGCTCGCCGCGCTGCTGAGCGAGCAGCAGGGCTGGCGCAGCCGGTGGACGACGCGGCCGGTGCTGGTCAACGCCGACGAGCTGCGGCTGTCGGAGTGGATGGGGGAGAAGCTGCGGCTGACGTGGGCGGAGCACCCGGAGCCGTGGACGGTCGAGGCCCCGGTGATCGCCGAGCTGGAGCCACCGCTCAACCAGGCCGACAACCAGTCGCACCCGCTGTACCCGTTCGTGCGGGACGCCCGGAAGCGCTGGCGCGACGCAGCGAGACCTGCGGGGTCCTGACCGTAGTTCCCGGTGGTGTCAGCTCATGCTTCCACGGCCGTTCTGCCGAAAAGCGACGGGGCGTGCGACAAGGGGACCGGCCGACGAGTGCGGCGCCGATCGTCGTGGTCGGGAAGCCCAGCGTCTGCACGACCCGTGGACATGTCGGCCTTGGCGGCACCGGCCACGACCACGGTGACGTCGTCGGCGTGCGCAGCGAGGTCGCCAGGTGGTTGTCCGGGATCTGCTCGATGTCCGAGGCCTGGGCCTCGTCGAACGCCGAGGCGGTCGGGGTGTTGGAGAAGACGGCGGTCGACTCGCCCCGGCCGGCGGCGCGCAGCGTGCCCGCCGTCCGGCTGGCGTGCTCGGCCAGGTACTCCCGGACGTCCTGCTTGCTCATGACGTGCATGGCCAGCAGCTGGGCGTGCTCGGGGCCGATGACGACGCCGACCCGGCGGAACCGGCGGGTCATCGACCCGATCCGGCCGCAGGTGTCGGCGATGTCGTTGAGCACGGCCTTCGGGTCGCCGGTGTTGCGGTTGTCGACGTGCTCGGTGCTGCGGGTGTGCAGCGCCGACACGGTGCTCACCCCGGCGTCGTGGCCGAGGGTGACCGACAGCGGCTCCCAAGGGCTGTCCTCCTCGTTCTCGGCGATGCAGAGGGAGAAGTTGCCGGGGAAACCCTGGGTGGCCTGGTCGAGCTCGTGCGGGCGGATGCCGTAGGCGTTCATGATGATCAGCCGCATCGCCCGGCCGACCGTGGCGTTGGCCCGGAAGCCGGGGCCGAACACGTTGCCCTTGCTGTTGAAGCCGAGCTCGATGCGGACGGGCCCGTTGACGACGAGCAGCGGGCCGCCACCGGTGGTGCTCTGCCAGCCGCCGAGGCCCGGCCAGCCTTCGTCGATGGTCGCTTCCAGCGCGGCGAGGACGACGGGGAAGTGCTCGGGGAGGCAACCGGCCATGGCGGCGTTGATCGCCGCGGCCTGGACGGTGCAACCGCGCTTGACCTGCGTCATCGTCCAGATGACCTCGGACGGCGAGCGGTCGGTCTGCTCGAGGAAGCGGTGCACCAGGCTCGGGATGGGCGGGACGACGGGGAGGCCGTCGGTCCAGCCGTTGGCGTGGCACTCCTCGATCGCGGCGATCAGGTCCTCGGGGGTGAGGCCGGTCTGCTGCTCGGTCACGAGACCTCCCCGCGCAGGATCGCCATGATCTGCGGTGCGGCCAGCCGGGCGTGCTCGGCGATGCCGTCGGCGTCCAGGCTGCTCACCGGGTGGGGGACGACGGCGAACGTGTAGCCGGGTGCGCCTTGGATGCGCGCCATGGCGTCGGCGCTCGCCTTGAGTGCGTCGGTGCAGATCGCTGCCGACGGGATTCCGCGCTTCTCCATCAGGATGACGTCGGCCACACTGGCTGCGCTGCAGCTGCCCTGATCACCGACCGCTTCGATGACCAGGTCGCACTCCGCGGCGATGGCGTCAAGCGTCTCGTCGGGCGCCGGCCAAGTGGCGGGGACGGTCTTCCAGATCACCTCGGACGGCGCCAACTGGGGCTCGACGAGCGCGAAGACCGCCTCCAGCAGCTCCCGGGCGTTGTGCTTCCCGTTGTCCATCAGGACCAGGCGCTTGCCCCGCAGGTCGGCCGGACGGTCGGCGAGCAGCACCGCCGTGCCTTCGTCCTTGGCCTGCTCGGTCGGGTCCATCAGTTCGAAGCCCACAGCCATGTCCGCTCCCTCGCTCGCGCCGGTGGCGGGGACGCTAGGCAGCGGGCGTGGGTCGCACAGCACGTCGTCCCGCGTGGTGGAAGGCTCCGCATAGCGCCGGGGACACGACCAGAGTCATGCGGCTCATGGCCCAGCAGCTGTCGGGGCGGGCGTGCCCCTGGTGGTCGGCGACGTGCATAGCGACCTCAGCGGCAGCGCCAGGCTAAGGACCCCGCCCGTCCGCGCCCCGAGGCACTCGCACTCGGACTAGGCGAAAGTCTGGGCGCCAGACTCGCGGCTTCTGGTCCACGACAACGCCGGGCTGTCGGAACGACGACACTGTCGGCTCGTAGCCATCGAAGCCCGGGCTCAGCGGAACCGTGCGGCAGACTCGCCAAGGATCGCTCGTCATCTGTCGTGAGGAACTCTGTGAGCACGCTCGGTAGCTTCATCTGGTCGATCGCCGATCAACTCCGGGGCCCCTACCGCCCCAACCAGTACGGGAACGTGATCCTCCCGTTCACGATCCTGCGACGTCTCGACTGCATCCTCGAGCCCGATCGCGACACCGTGCGCGAGCTGGCCTCGAAGTACGACAACCCGAACCGGCTCAAAGTCGAGGTCACCAAGGCCACCGGGCGGCCGTTCTACAACACCTCGAACTACTCGTTCGTCAACCTGCTGGCCGACGCCGATGGGCTCGCGGACAACCTGACCGACTACGTCGACCGGTTCTCCGCCGACGTCGACGTGTTCGAGTACTTCGACTTCAAGAAGGAGATTCTCGGCCTGGAGAAAGCGGGTCTTCTACGGGAGATCGTCAAGGCGTTCGGAGCCGTAGACCTGCACCCGGGCAGGGTGTCGAACTCCGACATGGGGGACGCCTTCGAGTACATCATCCGGAAGTTCAACGAGGCCGCGAACGAGACCTCCGGTGACCACTACACCCCCCGGGATGCGATCAGGCTGCTGGTTGACCTGCTCTTCGCGGAGAAGGACGCCGCGCTGACCGAGGCCGGCATCGTCCGCACGCTGTATGACCCCACCGCCGGCACCGGCGGCATGCTTTCCTTGGCGGAGGAGCACCTGCTCGCCCAGAACCCCGACGCCCGGCTCAGCCTGTACGGCCAGGAGTACAACCCCCAGTCCTACGCGATCTGCAAGTCCGACCTGCTCGCTAAGGGCCACGACGCGACCAACATCGCCTTCGGCAACACACTCACCGACGACGCGTTCAAGGGTCGCCAGTTCGACTTCTGCATGTCCAACCCGCCCTACGGCGTGGACTGGAAGCAGTACGCCAAGGCCATCACCAAGGAACGCGACGAAGCCGGCCCCTACGGCCGGTTCGCCCCAGGGCTCCCGGCGACCTCCGACGGGCAGATGCTCTTCCTGCTCCACCTGGCCCACAAGATGCGGGCTCCCGAAGACGGCGGCGGCCGGGTCGGGATCGTCATGAACGGCTCGCCGCTGTTCAACGGAGGCGCGGAGTCGGGGCCCTCCAACATCCGCCAGTGGCTGCTGAAGCATGACCTGGTGGACGCCATCGTGGCGCTGCCGACCAACATGTTCTTCAACACCGGCATCGCGACCTACATTTGGATCTTGGACAACAGCAAGCACCCCGACCGTGAGGGCTTGGTGCAGCTCATCGACGGCACGTCGTTCTGGACCAAGATGCGCAAGAACCTCGGTTCCAAGGGCCGGGAGATAAGCGACGTCGACCGCGCCAGAGTCGTCCAGCTGTACGCCGACTTCACCGACGCCGACCCCGACTACTCCAAGGTCCTGTCCAACAATGAGTTCGGCTACTGGACCATCACCGTCGACCGTCCCCTCCTCGACGAGACCGGCAACCCGGTCGTCGACCGCAAGGGCAAACCCAAGCCCGACTCGAAGAAGCGCGACACCGAGAACGTGCCTTTCGCCTACGGTGGCTCCACCGCTGGCGCCGCCGGCGAGATGGAGGTCATCCAGGCCTACTTCGACACCGAGGTAAAGCCACACGTCCCCGACGCCTGGATCGACTGGACGAAGACCAAGACCGGCTACGAGATCCCCTTCACCCGCCACTTCTACAAGTACATTCCACCCCGCCCCCTCGTCGAGATCGACGCCGACCTGGAGAAGCAGGTCGCCAAGATCCTCGACCTGCTACGCGAGGTCGAGCAGTGATGGCCGTGCCTCTCAAGCGCTTGGTCGATCCAGCCCGCCCGATCACCTATGGGATCGTCCAAGCCGGCGAAGACGTCGCAGATGGAGTGCCCTACATCAGACCGGTCGACATGGACGGCCATCGCGGTGTCAATCCAAGCGCGCTCCGCACCACGAGTGTCGACATCGCGGCCGCCTACGCGCGCTCATCCCTGAAGCCGGGGGATGTCGTGGTGTCGATTGGTCCCTCATTCGGCAAGACAATGGTGGTTCCGAAGGAACTCGACGGGGCCAACCTCACGCAGGGTACAGCTCGGGTTGCGGTGCGATCCGACGTGTACACGCGGTATGTGGTCTGGGCGCTCCAGTCGCAGACATCTGTCGACTTCTGGGAGTCATCCATTGGCGGTGCGACCTTTCGCGCACTGAATCTGGGGCCACTCGCGGAGACGCCGATTCTGCTGCCCGCTCGGGATGAGCAGCGCGCCATCGCTGATTACCTCGACCGCGAGACCGCTCGCATCGACACACTCATCGACGAGCAGCAGCGCCTCATCGTAATGCTCCGCGAGCGAAGAGTCGCGACGGTCGCCGAGGCGCTGGAGGGATACGACAGGACCACCCTTCGGCGGCTCGTTGACCGCCAGCGTCCGATGACCTACGGAATCCTTCAAGCGGGTGAGCCGATCGACGGTGGCGTTCCCTACATCGGTCCGTCGGACATCACGGGTGAAGGGACCTCCCCGAAAAGGGAGGCACTAAGAACGACCTCAGCCGAGATTGCGAGCGCGTATCGACGGTCCGTCCTGGCTGGTGGCGACGTCGTTGTCTCGATCGGTCCTGCGTACGGGAAGGTCGCTGTGGTTTCTGACGCCCTGGCGGGGGCGAACCTGACGCAGGACACAGTGCGCGTCGCACTTGTGCCGCAACTGGCAGACACAAGGTTTGTTGTGTGGGCATTGCTGTCACGTCAGACGGCCGATTACTGGGACTACCAGATCATGGGAGCAACGTTCCGTCGTCTGAATCTCGGCACTCTCGCGCGGACGCCGATCCCGCTCGTTCCGCTGGATGAACAGCGCCGCATCGCGGACTACCTCGACGAGCGAACCGCGAAGATTGACGCCCTGATCGGAGAGACGGAGCGGTTCATCGAACTCGCTCGCGAGCGGCGGTCGGCGCTGATCACTGCGGCGGTCACGGGGCAGATCGACGTGCGGGCGGTGGCGTGATGGGTGACCACAACGAGGTCGTTCTCGAGACCGAGATCTGCGAGCACCTGGCTGCCCATGGCTGGCTGTACGCGACGAGCGACGCCGGCTATGACAGGGAGCGGGCGCTCTTTCCGGAGGACCTGTTCGCGTGGTTGGAGGCAACTCAGCCTGCGGCGTATGAGAAGGCGTTGAAGGCGGCCGGGTCGCCGGCGAAGTTCCTCGACGTGCTCACCGCGGCGCTGGACCTACCGCTGGAGCACGGTGGCGGGACGCTGAACATCTTGCGCAACGGGGTTCATTACATCGGCGGCCGGTTGAAGATGGCGCAGTTCCGTCCCGAGACAACGCTGAACGAGACGACGAACGCTCACTACTCGATGATGCGCGTGCGGGTGATGCGGCAGGTGCACTTCTCGACCGCCGACCAGCGCAGCATCGACCTTGTGTTCTTCGTCAACGGTCTCCCAGTGGGGACGGTGGAGCTGAAGACGGACTTCACCCAGTCGCTGGATGAGGCGATCCAGCAGTACCGCAAGAGTCGCAATCCGTTGACGAACGGCCGGCCGGAGCCGCTGCTGTCGTTCGGGCACCGGGCGCTGGTGCATTTTGCGGTCTCCAACGACCGGGCGGCGATGACCACCAGGCTGGAGGGGGAGAAGACCCACTTTCTGCCGTTCGACACCGGCTACGACGCCGGCGCGGGGAATCCGCCCGGTGCGGATGGGCGGTCGGCGACGGCGTACGTGTGGGAGCGGGTGTGGGAGAAGGACGCCTGGCTCACTATCGTCGGTCGGCTGATGCTCGTGGAGACCAAGGAGGAGTGGGACGTTGCCACGGGCACTTCCGTGCGTCGTACGAGCATGCTGTTCCCCCGGTTCCACCAGTGGGAGGCGGTCACCAACGTCGTGGCCGCGGTCACTGAGGAGGGCGTCGGGCAGCGGTACCTGATCGAGCACTCGGCCGGGTCGGGAAAGACCAACACCATCGCCTGGACCGCGCACCGGCTGGCCCGGCTGCACGTGGACAACAAGAAGGTCTTCAACTCCGTGATCGTGGTCGTGGACCGCACGGTGCTCGACGGGCAGCTCCAGGACGCGATCCGGCAGATCGACGGCACCGGCAAGATCGTGGCCACCATCAGCCCGGAGGACGTCCGCAAGGCGGGCGCGAAGTCGAAGTCCAGCCTGCTGGCGACGGCGTTGAAGAACGGCGAGCTGATCATCGCGGTGACCGTGCAGACCTTCCCGCACGCGCTGGACGAGATCCGGGCCGACGCCGGCTTGAGCGGCAAGCGGTTCGCCGTCATCGCCGACGAGGCGCACTCCTCGCAGTCCGGGCAGATCTCCTCGAAGCTGAAGCAGGTCCTGACCGCGGAGGAGCTCAAGGCGATCGAGGACGGCGGCGAGGTCGACGTCGAGTCGATCCTGGCCGCGGAGATGACCGAGCGGGCCGAGTCGCCCAACATCTCCTACCTGGCCTTCACCGCCACCCCGAAGAACAAGACCCTTGAGCTGTTCGGGCGCAAGGGGCCCGACGGCAAGCCGCGGGAGTTCCACCTGTACTCGATGAAGCAGGCGATCGAGGAGGGCTACATCCTCGACGTCCTCAAGGGCTACCAGGCCTACGAGACCGCGCTGAAGATCGCCGGCAACGCCAACAGCGAGGGCGAGGTCGAGGAAGGGGCGGCCCGCAAGGGCCTGATGCGGTGGGTGCGGTTGCATCCCACCAACATCAGCCAGAAGGTGCAGATCATCGTCGAGCACTTCCACGCCAACGTCGCCCACCTGCTCGAGGGCAAGGCCAAGGCGATGGTCGTGACCGACTCACGCAAGGCCGCAGTGAAGTACAAGAAGGCGATCGACGCCTACATCGAGAAGCGGGCCGCCGAGGACCCCTCCTACACCTACCGCACGCTGGTGGCCTTCTCCGGCGCGGTGCGCATGGACGAGGATGAGGTCTGGGGCGAGGACTGGGGCCCTTCCCCGAGCAAGGACGACGAGTTCACCGAGGCGAACATGAACCCCGGCGCCGGGGCCGACCTGGCGGCGGCGTTCAAGAGCGAGACCTACAAGGTCATGCTGGTCGCCAATAAGTTCCAGACCGGGTTCGACCAGCCGCTGCTCTCGGCGATGTACGTCGACAAGAAGCTGTCGGGCGTGACTGCGGTGCAGACGCTGTCACGGCTCAACCGCACCCACCGCACCGCCGGTGGGGAGCAGAAGCGCAAGACGTTCGTCATCGACTTCGTCAACAAGCCCGAGGACATCAAGGCCGCCTTCGAGCCGTACTTCAAGAACGCCACCCTGGAGACCGAGACCGACCCCTACGTCGTCGTGCACCTGGCGACCAAGCTCGCCCAGGCCGGCATCTACACCGAGGACGAGGTCCGCCAGGTCGCAGAGCTGTGGGTGACCCGGAAGGGCAACAACGCTCTCTCTGCGGCGATCAGCCCGGCCCAGCACGACTTCGCGCGCCGCTACGCCCGGGCGCTAGAGGAAGGCGACAAGGTCACCCTCAACGCGCTGGACCTGTTCCGTAAGGACGTCTCGACGTACGTGCGGCTCTACGATTTCATGAGCCAGATCGTCGACTACGGCGACCCCTACCTGGAGATGCTCTCGATCTACCTGCGCCTGCTGGAGCGGGTCATCGACGACACCTCCTGGGCGGCAGAGGTCGACCTCTCCGACGTGGTCCTGGTCGGGGTCAAGCACACCAAGAGCGCCGCGGTCGACATCTCCCTGACCGGCGACGGACAGCTCAAGGGCATCAGCGCCGCCGGCACCGGTACGAAGAAGGAGCCCAAATACGTCGCCCTCCAGGTCGTCATCGACAAGATGAACGACCTGTTCGGGGCGGAGTCGTTCTCCGAGTCCCAGGTCCGAGGGTTTGTCGAGGGCCTCGTGCAACGACTGTTGGCCTACCCCGACCTGGTCAAGCAAACGCAGGTGAACTCCAAGAAGCAGTTCTTGGAGTCCCACGACTTCCAGGCAGCGGTCAACGAAGCGGTCGCAGAAAATCAGGGCGCATACAACGCCATGGCTGACTACTTCTGGAGCGACGGCCCCGGGATCAACGGTGTCATCGTCGCTCTGGCAGACGCGTTCTACGAGGTAGCGATCGACGAGCCCGCGAGCGCCTGAGCGGGGGGTGGCCTACGGCGATCCCCCCGGCCAGCCGCACATGGGCGAGCCCCGCTCTGGGGCGGTCTCTTGACGAGTTAATCGACCTCGTCGGGGACGAGTGTCCAGATTCGGCGGAGCGGCAGTTCGGCCTGCATGTCCGAGGGCAGCCGGTCGTACAGGTCGGTGACCTTGTTGATCACATCGTCGGCGTCCCAGAGTCGAAGTTGGAAGAAGAGTCGCCGCGCTTCAGTGCGCGCATTCTTGGTGAAGCCGCCCCAGCTGACCATGAGGCCCCGGGCAGCGCCGAAGTTGGCCATGACGCCCTGCAGCTCACGGAGCGTGGGTGCGTCGACGACGATGCCACCGGACTTCACCTGCACGGCGAGGCCGGCACCGTCGAACCCCATGCCGCCCTCGCCGGCGAGGATGTCCACGCCACCGTCCGGGCCCGGTGGAGAGACGTTGACGTAGAAGCCCTCGGCGTCCAACAGCGCTCCCACCAGTCTAGCCAAGTCGTGGCCGGAGAACCGATCAGCTAGCCGGCGGCGGATCTGGTCCCGACCGAGCTCGACCAAGTCGACCTCGGGCTGCTGCTCGGTGTCGTCTGCTGTCTCGGCAGCCGAGGGTGGCGCGGTCGGTCGCGGCTGCGCCGGGCTGTTGAGCAGGTCTTTGATGCGAGCCTCGGCGTCATTGCGCTGGATGCGGCAGACGGTGAGGAAGGCGCCGAGCGAGTAGAGGATGTCTTGGGGGAGTGCGTCCCGGGGCACGTCTTCCCGAAGCCACCGCACCGACCGTTGGTGCCGCATCGACGGAGGTGCGTCCGGCGCGTAGCGATACTCGCCCGCGATGCGCCCGAATGCGATGGCTGGCGTCGACTTCAGCGGCAGGGCGACGAGGTCGCCTATCTGCATTCTCCGCTGGAAGGCGTCGACCTGACCCACCCAGTTGGCAATCATGGATGGCTTCTTGTCCGGGTAAGTGGCCATCAGCCGGTCGCGCAGCACATCCGTGTTGGTGACGGCGGACAGGTCGCCAGCTTCCGGCCAGCCGATGCCCACGACCGCGGCGCTGAGTGCAAGCTCGTCACCTTCGCCATGTCGACCGCTTCGGACCATCCACAGCGCCATCACTCCACCCCCGTTGCGTCGAGGGGTCGATACTGCCAGCCGCCGTGGAGTCGCCTAGATCCGGCCGGGCGCAAGGGGAGCCGATGAGTGCTTGACGTGGTCGACTGCGTTAACGGTGTTGTGCCGCTCGAACCGCACCCCCGGGACGTGCCCGGAAAAGTCGGGAAGGTCCTCGCAGCGCTGTACCGATCAAACATCACTTTGAGGTGGTCGAGCGCGCAGCCCCTGCACGTAGGGCCCTACGGACCAGTCGGATGAGCTCCGTGGGGTGGTTCGTCGACCCGACCGCACCGTGCCGCACGGCCTCGTCGAAGTGTTCTGGCTGATTCGACCCCGCGTAGATGACGAAGGGGGTGAGGTCGCCGGCTTGCCGAAGAGCATCGAGCAGCGTGTACCCGGCTCGTGGGTCCGGTGGTCGCCCCATGTCTGAGATGATCGCGTCGAACGGGCCTCGCGCAGACATCTTGGCCAGTGCTTCTGTGGTGGACTGAGCGATCTCGACTGTGATCCCCAGTGCTTCGAGCGCTGTCGCTTCGTAGCGGTTGTTGCTGGGCCGATCGTCGACCCACAGAAGCCGTGGAGCTCTGCCGAGAGCGATCAAGTCGTGAGTAGCAGCTGCTATCTCCACTTCAGCAACGTCGGGAGACACGCCGTCGCTCTTCTGTTCTGTCGCGGTCTGAAGAGCCTCAGCAGCGGCTGCCGGGTTCCGGGCTATAAGACTGATGCCCCCGGGAAGCGTTGCCTCGACGTGGTCGCGGCTCAAGAGGGCGTTAAGTGGGCGGCGGAACATGAAAACGAGGAGCAGCACGACCAGTGGCCATGCCAGCTTGCCGATGAGGTCGTTGATGTCAGCGAAACTGGCGGCCGTTGACGTCACTGGGTCATCGTGGCAGCCCGAATCCTTCAAGTGGACACGAACGCGCCAACCAGATCAAGCCACCTTGGCGGCATGAAAGACGTCGCCGGGCAGTGCGTGGTCGAGTCGCCAGAGGATGCGCATCGGGCGGTTGCCCGTGTGTGACTGGTAGGTCATCGGACCGGCGTACAGGTACGGCGGCACGCCGAGGGCGCCGTCCGCCGTCTTGGTCTCCCGCACGAACAGGTGTACCGAGCTCCCCAGTTCCTGGTGACGCACGTACCGCTGGCCGACCGGCGAAGCCTCGGTCGTCGTGTTCTGCGACTCCCACTGGAGCAGCGTCGGCGTGATCGCTGAGTCGGCGTACATCGTGGTGGGAGAGAAGTGCCCCTCGGTCTTCGTCAACGTCACGAAGAACAGGTCTGCCTGCTCCTCGGGAACCCAGCGCACCCCTGATCCAAAGGTGCCGGCCAGGTTGGTCATCCCGAACGCCGCCAACGCCTCCTCGCGGCTGTATCGCGCGTGCACGTGCAGCGGCCGCGGGCCGCCGTCCAAAGCCGGCGCCACCCGATGGATGCGCTCCCGCAGCACACCGATCACTTGGGCCAGCTCCGCCGAGCGGGCCCGGTCGGCGAGCAGCCGGTCCAGCGACTTCTCCACCGATGAGAACGGCGTCCGCGAACCCCATAGTGAAAAGTGCAACATCGCGGCCAGTCGCCGCTCTCGGTCGCTGGACCCCAGGGCGCCGCCGTTGAGCACGTCGGTCAGCCGATCAAGCCGCTCGACGTCGTCTACGTGCAGCATTCGGGCGAACGCGCCACGCAGCTGGACGTCGTCCGGTCCCGGCTCGGCGGTGGCCACGCCGGCCGCCCGCTGCAGGTCCAACCAGCTTCGGTTGCCACCGCGGTACAGGTCCTCGACGTCTAGCCCGGTCTCGTCCAAGAAGGTGGGCAGATCATCCTCAGGGGAGGCGGAGAGCTCGCTCGCCAGCTGCGGCCACGGTAGCCGAAGGGACTGCCGGACGTTGTCTAACACCACCTGCTGCGCCACCCGGTCCAGCTGGATCGAGCAGCCGGCAGGCAGCGTCGGGAAGCCCAGGTTGATCTCCCGCTCCAGCCCACGTCGAGATGTGCCGGTCAGCGCCCGGAACCGCAGGTCGAAGCGGAAGCTGCGGTGTTGGGTGCCAATGAAGTCCAGCACCGTCAGGCATGGCTTGTCCTCGGACAACCGGAGACCGCGACCGAGTTGCTGCAAGAAGACGGTCGCGCTCTCCGTCGGGCGGAGGAAGAGCACCGTGTCGATCTCTGGGAGGTCGAAGCCCTCGTTGAACAGGTCAACGGTGAACAGCACGTTCACCTCGCCGCTTCTCAGTGCCCTCAGGGCTGCCGCTCGGGCCTCGGCGCTGTCTCGGGACGTCACCGCGCGGCTGGGGATGCCCGCGGCGTCGAACCGAGCAGCCATGAAGACCGCGTGGTCGACGCTCACGCAGAAACCCAGCGCCCGCATGCGCATCGGCTCGGCAACGGTGTCGACCACGGCTTGCAGGATCAGCCGCACCCGGGCGTCGCTGCCGGTGTAGAGGTTGGTCAGCTCCGCGACGTCGTAGCCAGAACCGCGCCGCCAGCGCACCGTGTCCAGCGGCACGTCATCGTGCTTGCCGAAGTACTGGAAAGGCGCCAGCAGGCGCTGTTCCAGTGCTTCCCACAGCCGCAGTTCCACCGCAAAGCGTCCGCCGAACCGGGCGATCACGTCCCGGCCGTCGGCCCGCTCGGGCGTTGCCGTCAGTCCGACGAGCACCTTGGGCTTCAGGTGGTCGAGCAGTCGACGGTAAGTATTGGCTTCGGCGTGGTGGAACTCGTCGACCACCACCAGGTCGAAGAGGTCCGGCCGCAGCGTGGCGAGGTCGAGCTGGTCCAACGACTGCACGGAGGCGAAGACGTGCCGCCACTGCGTGGGCTTGGTGCCGTCGACCAGCAGCTCGCCGAAGTCCCCGCGGCGCAGGACCTGGCGGAAGGTGGATCGGCTCTGGGTCAGGATCTCCTTGCGGTGGGCGACGAAGAGCACCGTCTCGACATGTCCCTGCGTGCGGAGCCGCCGGTAGTCGAGCGCCGAGACCACCGTCTTGCCAGTGCCGGTCGCCATGACCACGAGGTTCTGCCAGCGGTCATGGACGAGTCGTTCCGCGTCCAGTGCCTCGAGAATCTCTTGCTGGTAGCCGAACGGCCGCACGTCCAGCGAGGTGCTCTCGGTGGGGGCGTCGGCGCGACCACCCCGCTCGACGGCGATGGCGGCGGTGAATCGCTCGGGGTCGTAGGGCTCGAATGCCGGGTCGTGCCAGTACGAGTCGAACGTCTCGGCGAAGGTCTGCAGCAGGTGTGCTTGCTCGATGGAGGACAGTCGGACGTTCCACTCCAGCCCGTCGATCATCGCCGCTCGGGACAAGTTGGATGACCCGACGTAGCCGGTGGAGTAGCCGGAGTTGCGGTGGAAGAGCCAGGCCTTGGCGTGCAGCCGTGTCGTCCGGGTCTCGTAGGAGATCCGGACGTCGGCGCCGGCGGCGATCAGCCGCTCGACTGCTCGCGGCTCGGTGGCGCCCAGGTAGGTGGTGGTGATGACGCGCAGCCGGACGCCGCGCCGCTGTAGGTCCAGCAGTGCCTGTTCGAGCACGCGGACGCCGTGCCAGGTGATGAAGGCGCACAGCAGGTCGACGCTGTCCGCCGACGCCAGTTCGCGCTCCACCTCGTAGCCGATCCGCGGCTGCCCCCGGCCGTTGACCAGTAGCGCGCTGGTGCTCAACGGCACCTCTGGCCGCGCCGGGAAAGCCGCCGGCACCGGGGTGGGGGAGGGCGTCGCGACGGCGAAGAGCTGCTGGGCGGCGTCGGCGACCCGGTCGCCGGTCAGGACGGCATCCGGTGCGCTGAGCTCGCCGACGGCGGCCGCGATCCGGTTGGCCAGCTCGATCTGCGCGGCCACCTTGCCGTGATCGGATCCGGGGATCGACTGCAGTGACCGGTTGATGAGGTTCGCCAGGTGACGAGTGAGCGCGAGGTGCGAGTCGGTCGGGTCGAGCGGCTCGTACTGCACCAGCTCCTCCGGCGTGCTGGTCAATGCGCCAGCCAGCTCTTCGGTCACCAGCGCCTCGTAGATCCCCGGCGCGATCTCGCTCAACTCGATGTCCATCCACGCGGCACGGGCGGAGCGTCGCACGAGCGGCGGGCGCGGCCTGGCGTACGCGCCGGGGGTGAACCTCAGACGCGTCGGTCGACGGCGCCCCCCCCGGGGGCAGGGGAGCGGGGCGCCGCCGGTGCCGGTCAGATCGAGGCGACCGCCCGGCGCACCACGTCCGCGACCTCAGCGGGCCGGGACGCCGGGACGGCGTGCGAGGCGCCGGCCAGCTCGACGGTCTCCTTGCTGCCGGCCCGCTCGGCCATGAACCGGTGCGCGGCCGGCGGGATGTTGCGGTCCAGCTCCGGCACGACGAACCACGACGGCACCGTCTGCCAGGCCTGCGGTCCACGAGCGGCCTGGTTCAGCCCGACGCTGTTCAGTGGCCGCTGGGTCGACGCCGCACGGGCGGCGACGTCGGCGGGCACGTCGGCGATGAACTGCTGGTGGTAGCGCTCGGCGCGGATGTACAGGTCGACCGACCCGTCGGCCAGCGGCACCTCACGCAGCGTCTCGCCCAGCGTGCTGCCGGGGAACTTCCCCGACAGGTCGAGGATGCTCTCGCCGTCCTCCGGCGCGAACGCGGCGACGTACACCAGCGCCCGCACGTGCTCGTGGCCCACGGCCGCCGCCGACATCACCGCCCCGCCGTAGGAGTGCCCGGCCAGCACCACCGGACCGGTGATCGAGCCCAGCAGCGCCGACACGGCCGCGGCGTCCCCGGACAGCGAGCGCAGCGGGTTGGCCGCCGCGACCACCGTCAGCCCGTCGTCCTGCAGTCGCTCGACGACGCCGTTCCAGCTGGCCGACTCGGCGAACGCCCCGTGCACCAGCACCACGGTCGGCCGCTGCTCACCGGGCACCGTCATCCGCGGGATCTCAGCCATGGAGGGCCTCCCGGAGGAACTCCCCGCCCTGGGCGGTGGCGGCCTTGGCCGCGTGCGTGTCCTTGAGCGCGTTGAGCATCACGAAGTCGTGGACCACCCCGCCGTAGCGGACGGCGGTCACCGGCACCCCGGCCGCGCGCAGCTTGGCGGCGTAGGCCTCGCCCTCGTCGCGCAGCACGTCGGCCTCGGCCACGATCACCAGCGCCGGCGGCAGCCCGGCGAGGTCCTCCAGCGACGCCCGCAGCGGCGAGGCGGTGATCTCCGCCCGCTGCGCCGGGTCGGTCGTGTACTGGTCCCAGAACCACTGCATCCCCTCGCGGGCGAGGAAGTACCCGGTGGCGAACTGGGTGTACGAGCCGGTGTCGAAGGCGGCGTCGGTGACCGGGTAGAAGAGCAGCTGGGTGGTGATCGCCGGGCCGCCGCGCTCCTTGGCCATCAGCGTCACCGCCGCGGACATGTTGCCGCCCACCGAGTCACCGGCCACCGCGATCCGGGTGCCGTCCAGGTCGTGCTCGCTGCCCTTGGCGGCGATCCACTCCAGGGCCGCGTACACCTCCTCGATCTGCGCGGGGTAGCGCGCCTCGGGGGCGAGCGCGTACTCGGTGAACACCGTCGCGGCGCCAGCGCGGACGGTCAGCTCGCGGACCAGCCGGTCGTGGGTGTGCGCGTTGCCGAACACCCAGCCGGCGCCGTGGGTGTACAGGACCACCGGCAGCGGTCCGGTGCTGCCGGCCGGCCGGTAGACCCGGATGGAGACCTGGCCGGTCGGGCCGCCGGGGATGGTCAGGTCGGTGACGTCGACGGCGGGAGCGGGCACGTCGCCGTCCTGCACCGAGTCGACGGTGCGGCGCCCCTCCTCGACCGGCAGCTGGAACAGGAACGGCGGGTTGGCGGTGGCCTCGACGAACTGCTGGGCAGCAGGTTCGAGAACGGGGACGACGTCGGGCATGGCCTCTTCCTTCGTGACGGGGAGGGCCGGGCGCTACCGTCCGACCCGTGATCAGCCCACCAGCGCCCGCGGTGGCAGACCAGGCAGAACGACCGGCAGAACTGGGTGTCCGTGGCTGACGTCGGGGTGCTGCTGCGCCGGCACCGCCGGGCGGCCGGGCTGTCGATCGAGGCGCTTTCGGAGGCCTCCGGGGTGAGCGTCCGGGCGATCGGCGACATGGAGCGAGGCCGGGCGCGGGGCCCGCAGGCGCGCACCACCGCGGCGCTCGCCGACGCGCTGTGCCTGGTCGACGCCGCCCGCGCTGAGCTGCTCACCGCCGCCCGGGACGGGCGGATGCGCCGGGTCGCCGACCCGCCCGAGCTGTGCCGCCTCCCGCCCGACGTCCCGGACTTCGTCGGCCGCGGGCCCGAGCTCGCCGTGCTCGACCGCCTGCGCAGCCGCGACACCCGGTCGCCGCTCGTCGTCCTCTCCGGCGCCGGCGGCCTGGGCAAGTCCACGCTGGCGGTGCACGCCGCCCACCGCGTCGGCAATGGACACACCGGCGGCGAGGGCTACCCCGGCGGCGTCCTGCACCTGGACCTGCACGGCCTGGACCGGGTCGCGCTGGACCCGGTCGACGCGCTGGGCCGGCTGATCGGGGCGCTCGGCGTGCGCGAGCTGCCCGGTGACCTCGCCGACCGGTCCTCGCTCTACCGCCGGCTGCTCGCCGAGAACGACGTCCTGGTCGTGCTGGACAACGCCCGCGCCGAGGCGCAGGTGCGCCCGTTGCTGGCCGGCGACGGGCACAGCACCGTGCTGGTCACCTCGCGGCGGCTGCTCACCGGGCTCTCCCACGCCCGGCGGCTGAGCCTGGACCCCCTGCCGGACGACGCGGCCGCCACGCTGCTCGCCCAGGTGGCCGACGTCCCCGGCGACAGCCCGCACCTGCAGGCGGTCGCCGGGTTGTGCGGCAACTACCCGCTGGCGCTGCGGATCGCCGGGAACCGGCTGGTCACCCGGCCCACCTGGAGCCTGCCCGACCTCGCCGCGCGGCTGGCCGACGGCGAGCGGCGCCTGGCCCAGCTGGTCGCCGGGGACCTCCGGGTCAGCGCGGCGCTGGACCTGTCCTACGAGCAGCTCGACGAGGACGCCCGCCGGGTGTTCCACCGGCTGGCCCTGGTGCCCGGAGCCGGGGCCGGCCCGGAGATCGCCGGCGTGCTCGCCGGGCTTCCGGCGTCCCGCGCCGAGCACCTGCTGGACGAGCTGGTCGAGCTGAGCCTGCTGGTGCCGCTGCCCGGCGGCCGGGTGGGCTTCCACGACCTGGTCGCCGACTACGCGGCCGGTCGGGGCGCCACCGACGACGACGCCGCGGATCGCGAGGCCGCGGGCGCAGCGCTGCGCGACTGGCTGTTGGCCACCGCGGGCGCCGCCGGCCGGCTGTTCGAGCCGGAACCCGGCCCGCCGCGCGACGGCGGTGGGCTCACCTTCGCCGACCTGGACGCCGCCGAGCGCTGGCTGGTCGCCGAGGCGGACAACTGGCTCGCAGCGCTGCGCGAGGCGGCCGACGCGGGCGCGGACCAGCTCGTGGTCGACGTCGCCGAGGCGATGCACTGGTTCTCCGACCGCTGGTACGTCTGGCGGTCCTGGATCGACGTCTTCGAGCTCTCCAGCGCAGCCGCGGCCCGGCTGGCGGACGACCGGCTGGAGGCGGTGCACCGCAACTACCTGGTGTGGGCGCTGGCCACCCACCGCCGGCTGCCCGAGGCCCGGGAGGCGGCCGAGCGGGCCGGTGACCTGGCCAGGGCGGCCGGCGACCGCGCCCAGGAGGCCTGGGCGCACAACTACCTCGCCGACCTGCTCCGCCTCGGCGGGGACGGCGCCGCGGCGGTGTCGCACTACCGGGCGGCCGTCGAGCTGTTCGACCTGCTCCCGGACCGCGCCGGCGCCCTCACCGCGGTGTCCGGCACCGGGGACGTGCTCTGCGACCTGGGCCGAGTGGCGGAGGGGCAGGCCGCCTTCACCGACGTGCTCGCCCGCGCCGACGACCCGGAACTGACGCTGCCCGACCACATCCGCGACCGCTACCGCCTCGACGCGCTGCTCGGCCTGGCCCGCACCCGGCAGCTGACCGGTGACCTCGCGGGCGCCGAGACCGCCCTCCGCTCCGCACTGGAGGTCGCGCCCGCGGTCGGGGCGGTGCTCGTCGGGCACACCGGGGAGCTGCTGGCGCAGGTGCTGCGCGACCAGGGCCGGCCGGAGCTGCAGCGGGCCGCGCTGGCCGCCGCCCGGGCCGCCTGGCTGCAGGCGGGGGCGCCCGCCCACGTCACCCGGCTGGACGAGGAGCTGGCCCGGCTCGGCCGATAGCCGCCCGGACGTCGCTGTGTCTCCCGGTCCCGGGGCCCCGTCGACGGCATGCTGGACCGGTTCGCTGTGACCGGCGCAGCGAAGCGGGCAGGGGGTGCGTGTGGAGGACGCGGGGGCGCCGATGCTCGACTTCGAGACGGCGGAGGAGGACGCGGCTCGTGAGCCGGTGGTCGTCGCACAGCCCGGACGGCCCCGCTGGGCCAGCCTGTCGGCGCTCATCCTGGACGTGGTCTGGACGCCGGGCACCTCGCACGACCGCGTCGTCGTCCCCCTGGTGCACCGGGTGCTCGGCCCCGCGGCGACCGGGCCGATGGTCACCACCGAGGCACCGACCGCCGACAGCCACCCGTTGCCGCGCCTGATCGCCCGCTTCCCCGACGAGCAGGCGCTGGAGGAGGCGGCGCAGAACCGGCAGCGGACGTCGACCCGCGGTGGCGTGCCCAAGGCCGAGGCGGCGCTGCGCTTCGCCCGCATCCTCGTGGCGCACGGGGTGCTCGGGGTGGAGGACCTGCCGCGAGTGCTCGCCGACCCGGCGGCGATGTCGCGGATCGACCGCGCGCTGCGCAGCGTTCCCGGTGAGGGGCAGCACGGTGCCCGGCGGGCCCGCTTCTGGGTGCTGTGTGGCGGCCAGCAGCAGCACGTCACCCGCGCGGGGTAGCTGAACCAGCCAGTCCGCCCGTCGGCATCAACCTCGTGCACGACCTGACCGACCAAGACCGGGTGACCTGGTCGACGGCGCCCGCGGTGGCGACACCGCGGATGATGGCGCGCATCCTCGCGACGTTCTACGTCGCCGCCGGGATCGCCGGGCTGTTCGCCGTCTTCGGGCCGGACGCCGGTCAGCAGGGCCGCTGGGTCATCCTCGCCGTCGCGCTGGTCGCCCTCGCCTGCGGCGCGGTCTCGTTCCGCTGGGCCGGGCACTGGCCCCGGCACGTGTTCCACTGGCCGGTCGCCTCGGCCGCCGCGCTCGTCGCCTTCGCGGTGACGGCCAGCCCCGACGCGGCCACCGCGATGGCGGCCGCCTCGATCATGGCGTTCATCGCGGTCGACGCCTGCTTCTTCTTCAGCCTGCCGCTGGCGTGGCTGCACATGCTCTTCGGGCTCAGCGCGGTCACCGTGGCGCTGCTCGCCCAGGGCGACGTCCCGGCGTCCATCGCGCTGGCCCTCGACGCGGTCATCGTCGCGGTGGGCACCGTCGTCCGTGGGCTGGTCATCCGCGCCTC
The DNA here is from genome assembly GCF_054177765.1 of Modestobacter lacusdianchii. NCBI lineage: Bacteria > Bacillati > Actinomycetota > Actinomycetes > Geodermatophilales > Geodermatophilaceae > Modestobacter > Modestobacter lacusdianchii. The sequence continues at coordinate 21,598 of NZ_JBJJTJ010000021.1, forward strand.
CAGCGCCAGCCGCGACCCGCTCACCGGGCTGGCCAACCGCCGCGGCTTCGACGACGCGCTGCACGAGCTGCGCACCGCCTCGGCCCGCACCGGCGAGCCGCTGTCGGCGGCCCTGCTCGACCTCGACCACTTCAAGCAGGTCAACGACACCGCCGGCCACGAGGCCGGTGACCGGGTGCTCTGCCGGATCGCCGACGTGTGGCGCCGGGAGCTGCCGAGCTCCGCCGTCCTCGCCCGGCACGGGGGTGACGAGTTCGCCCTGCTGCTGCCCGGGCTCGCCGGCCCCGACGCGCTCGCCCTCGTGCACCGCGTCTCCGCCCAGCACCCGGAGATCGGCGTCTCCTGCGGCGTCGCCGAGCTCCGCCCGGACCAGGGCGCCGCGGAGCTGATGCGCCGGGCCGACCGCGCGCTGTACGACGCGAAGGCCGCCGGCCGCGGCCGGTGCGAGCTGGAGGGCGGCACCGGGTCCGAACTGGCCCGCGATCTGGCCGGCGCGCTCGCCGCGGGTGACGTGCGGGTGCACTACCAACCGATCGTCGACCTGGCCGACGGCGCCGTCGTCGGCGTCGAGGCACTGGCCCGCTGGACGCACCCCGAGCACGGTCCGGTGCCGCCGGATGAGTTCGTCGCGGTCGCCGAGCAGAGCGGGCTGGTGCACGCCCTCGGGGCGCACGTGCTGCGCACCGCCTGCACCGAGCTGGCCGACGTCCGCACGCCGGCCGGGCTGCCGGTCACCCTGGGCGTCAACGTCTCCGGGCGCGAGCTCAACGACCCGGGCTGCGCGCTGCGGGTGCAGCACGTGCTCGCCGACACCGGCTTCCCCGTCGAGCACCTGGTGCTCGAGGTGACCGAGGGCCTGCTGGAGGGGGAGTCGCCGACCGCCGTCGCCACGCTCAACGCGTTGCGGACCGCCGGCATCAAGGTCTCCATCGACGACTTCGGCACCGGCTACTCCTCGCTCAGCCGGCTGGACACCCTGCCGGCCGACGTCCTCAAGCTCGACCGGTCGTTCATCGCGACCGTGCACTCCTCGCCGCGTCGCGCGCAGATGCTGCAGACGCTGGTGGCGATGTGCCGCGGCCTCGGGCTCGACGTGGTCGCCGAGGGCGTGGAGACCGCCGAGCAGGAGGACGCCGTGCGCGCGATGGGCTGCACCTTCGCGCAGGGCTGGCACTACGGCCGGGCGGTGCCGCTGCCCGAGCTGCTCGCCGGTCTGCGGGCCGGCGCGGAGGCAGCCGCCCTCGAAGCCGCCTACCGTGGCTGAGGCGGCTCCCCGCTCCGGAGCAGGCGACAGCGGAGGAGGCGAACGGGTGCGGCAGGTCCGGTCGGGTGCGCTCGAGGTGGCAACGCCCCGGATGACCGCCCGCGTCCTCGCGGTCTTCTACGCCTTCGGTGGTGTCGCCGGCCTGCTCGCCCTGCTGGGGGCGAGCCCGCAGTCCGACCACAGCTGGGCGGTGGCGGGGATCGCGACCGGCGCGCTGCTCACCGCTGCCGTGCTCGGGCACTGGGGGCCGCGCTGGCCGCGCGCCGTGTTCCACCTGCCGGTCGCTGCGGCCACCGGCCTGATCGGGGCCGCCGTCGCGCTGGCCCCGGACTCGCTCACCGCGCTGGCGATCGCCTCGATCGTGTCGTTCGTCGCGGTCGACGCGTTCTTCTTCTTCCGGCCCGGGCCGGCGGTGGTGCACCTGGGCGCCGCGCTGGTCGGGGTCACCACGGTGCTCGTGCTGCGCAACGACGTCCCGGTGCCCACCGCGCTGGCGCTGGTCGCGGTCGTGCTCGGGCTGGGCGTGGTCACCCGCGACCTGGCCCGGCGGGCCACCAGCGCCAGCCGCGACCCGCTCACCGGACTGGCCAACCGGCGCGGGTTCGACGACGCGCTGCAGGAGCTGCTCGCCGCCGCCGACCGGCGCAGCGAACCGCTGTCCGCGGCGCTGCTCGACCTCGACCACTTCAAGCAGGTCAACGACACCGACGGGCACGAGGCCGGCGACCTGATGCTGGTGCGGGCCGCGGAGAGCTGGGGCACCCGGCTGCCCACCGGCGCGGTGCTCGCCCGGCACGGCGGCGACGAGTTCGCGCTGCTCGTGCCGGGACTGACCGGCGACGCCGCGCTGGCCCTCGTGGAGCGGCTCACCGGGCCCGACCTCTGCACCGGCGTCTCCTGCGGGGTCGCCCAGCACGTGCCGGGGGAGACCGGGGCGCAGCTGATGCGCCGCGCCGACGCCGCCCTCTACTCCGCCAAGGCCGCCGGCCGCGGCCGCTGCGCACTCGACGGCGCACTCGGCAGCCGGCTGGTCACCGAGCTCGCCGCCGCGATCGCCGCCGGGGAGCTCGGCGTGGCGTACCAGCCGGTCATGGCGCTCGGTGACGTCGACCAGGTGATCGGCGTCGAGACGCTCGCCCGCTGGCAGCACCCCGAGCGGGGCGCCGTCCCGCCGGACGAGTTCGTCGCCCTCGCCGAGCAGCACGGCCTCATCGCCGCGCTCGGCGAGCACGTGCTGCGCACCGCCCTCACCCAGCTGACCGCGCTCCGCGCCGCGACCGGGCGGCAGCTGCGCCTGGGGATCAACGTGTCGGTGCACGAGCTGGCCGACCCCGGCTACGTGCCCCGGGTGACCGCGCTGTTCGCCGAGTTCGGCTGGCCGGCCGACCACGTGATCGAGGTCACCGAGACCCAACTGGAGTGCGACGTCGCCGTCGTCCGCCAGAACCTCGAGGCGCTCATGGGCCTGGGGCCGGTCGTCGCCGCCGACGACTTCGGCACCGGGTACTCCTCGCTCAGCCGGCTCGACGTGCTGCCCGTGCAGCACCTCAAGCTCGACACCTCGTTCACCGCGACGATCACCACCTCCGCGCGCCGCGAGCAGCTGCTGGCCAGCATCGTGGCGCTCGCCGACAACCTGGGCCTCGGGCTGGTCGCCGAGGGCGTGGAGACCGCCGAGCAGGACGCCGCCCTGCGCCGGCTCGGCTGCCGGTACGCCCAGGGCTGGCTGTACGGCCGGCCGATGGCGGTCACCGAACTGGCGGCATGGCTCGACGCCCGGACGGTGGACGGCGCCGTCCCCTCCGTGCGCTGAGCACCGGGGCGGGTGCGACGGGCGGGGCGCCCGGTGGTGAGTCGCGTCTCGGACGGCCGCGTACGACACGAGCACGCAACCCGGCCGTGGCACTGTGGAGGTCGTGTCTGCTGCCGAACCCGCCGGCCCCGTCCAGGACCCGGAGAACGCTCCCCAGGACACCCCGACCCCGCGCAGTGCCGAGCACGCCCGGCTCGCCGAGTCCGCCGACATGTCCGCACCGTGGCGGATGTGGGGCCCCTACCTCGCCGGCCGGCAGTGGGGGACCGTCCGCGAGGACTACTCCGCCGACTCCGACGCCTGGGCGTCCTTCCCGTTCGACCACGCCAACGCCCGCGCCTACCGCTGGGGCGAGGACGGCCTGGGCGGCATCTGCGACCGCTACGGCTTCCTGAACTTCTCCGTGGCCCTGTGGAACGGCCGCGACCCGATCCTCAAGGAGCGGCTGTTCGGGCTGACCAACGCCGAGGGCAACCACGGCGAGGACGCCAAGGAGTACTGGTGGGCCGTCGACGGCACGCCCACCCACTCCTGGATGCAGTGGCTCTACCGCTACCCGCAGGCCGAGTTCCCCTACGCCGAGCTGCGCGCGGAGAACGCCCGGCGCAGCCGCGACGAGCGCGAGTACGAGCTCGCCGACACCGGCGTCCTGGACGGCGACCGGTTCTTCGACGTCCAGGTCACCTACGCCAAGAACGCCCCGGACGACGTCTGCATCGTGGTGACCGCGACCAACCACGGGCCCGAGGCCGCGCCGCTGCACCTGCTGCCGCAGGTCTGGTTCCGCAACACCTGGTCGTGGGGCGGCGACAAGCGCCAGGGCGTGCTCACCCAGCTGCTCGCCCCGACGCTGACGGTCAACGGCCTGGAGGCGGTGGAGGCCGAGCACGGCTACCTCGGCCGGTACGTGCTCGCCGCGGAGGGCGCCCCCGAGGTGCTGTGCTGCGACAACGAGACCAACGCCGTCGCGCTCTTCGGCGCGCAGCGCAACGCGAGCAAGTACCCCAAGGACGGCATCAACCGCCGCGTCGTCCACGGTGACCGGGACGCGGTCAACCCCGCCGACACCGGCACCAAGGCCGCGTTCTGGTACCGCTGGGACGCCGTCCAGCCGGGGGAGACGGTCACCGTCAAGCTGCGGCTGAGCCCCAGCTCCCCGGACGACGAGACGTTCGGCGCGGAGTTCGACGCCGTCCTGGCCGCCCGCAAGGCCGACGCCGACGAGTTCTACGCCGACGTCATCCACCCGAGCCTGCCCGCCGACGACCGGCACGTCGCCCGCCGCGCCTACGCCGGCCTGCTCTGGACCAAGCAGCTCTACCGCTACGACGTCGCCCAGTGGCTCGACGGCAGTCCCGACGAGCCGGCCCCCGAGGAGCGCAGGAAGCGCGGCGGGCGCAACACCGGCTGGCGGCACCTGGCGCTCGCCGACGTCATCTCCATGCCCGACGAGTGGGAGTACCCGTGGTTCGCCGCGTGGGACACCGCCTTCCACTGCCTGCCGCTGGCGCACGTCGACCCCGACTTCGCCAAGGAGCAGCTGCTGCTCATGTGCCGCGAGTGGGCGATGCACCCCAACGGCCAGCTGCCGGCGTACGAGTGGGCGTTCGGCGACGTCAACCCGCCGGTGCACGCCTGGGCCGCCTGGCACGTCTACCGGCTCGACGGCTACCGCGACCGCGAGTTCCTCATCCGGGTGTTCACCAAGTTGCTGCTCAACTTCAGCTGGTGGGTCAACCGCAAGGACGCCGACGGCTCGAACGTCTTCGAGGGCGGCTTCCTCGGGATGGACAACATCGCGCTGTTCGACCGCTCCGCGCCGCTGCCGCCCGGCTACCGGCTGGAGCAGTCGGATGCGACCAGCTGGATGGCGTTCTACTGCCAGCAGATGCTGAAGATCGCCCTCGAGCTGTCCCGGCACGACCAGGCCTGGGACGGCGTCGCGACCAAGTTCTTCGAGCACTTCCTGGCGATCTCGCAGGCGATGAACGCCTTCGGTTCGCAGGAGGTCAAGCTCTGGCACGAGGACGACGGCTTCTTCTACGACGTCCTGGTCGCCCCCGACGGGACGTCGGAGCCGCTGCGGGTGCGCTCGATGGTCGGGCTGCTGCCGATCCTGGCGGCCACCGAGATCCCGCAGTGGGTGAGCCAGCTGCCCGACGTCGCGGCGCGGGTGCGGTGGCTGCAGAAGCGCCGTCCGGAGCTGATGGGCCCGCTGCGCAGCCGATCGACGCCCGAGGGCCGCAAGATGATCCTGTCGCTGGTCGGCAAGGAGCGGCTGCAGCGCATCCTGCAGCGGATGTTCGACAGCGAGGAGTTCCTGTCGCCGTTCGGCATCCGCTCGCTGTCGAAGTCGACCGGGCAGGTGTTCGCCAACGTCGGCGGGCGGGACGTGTCGATCGAGTACGAGCCGGGGGAGTCGCGCACCAAGCTGTTCGGCGGCAACTCGAACTGGCGCGGGCCGGTGTGGTTCCCGGTGAACGTGCTGCTGGCCGACAAGCTGCGCACGCTGGGCCGGCACTACGGCGACTCGTTCACCATCGAGATCCCGACCGGCTCGGGCGACCACCGCACCCTGGTAGAGGCGGCCGACCTCATCGACGGCTCTCTCACCGCGCTGTTCCGCCCGGTGGATGGCAAGCGCCCGGCCGACGGCAAGCGCATCGAGTCGAGTGACTCGCCGCTGTGGCGGGACCACCCGAGCTTCAGCGAGTTCTTCGACGGCGACACCGGCGAGGGCCTGGGCGCGACGCACCAGACCGGCTGGACCGCGCTCGTCGCCCACCTGCTCAATCCGCGCCTCCCCGCCGACCCCCGCTGGTCCTGACGCCCTGAGGGGCCAAAGTCGCGACTTTGCCCCCTCAGGCGGTGAGCAGTGCGAGGGCGGCCTGGCCGTTGCGGCGGGCGTCCTCGGGGAGCAGCAGCCACGCCGGCGCCGTCGGATCGGCCAGGTGTTCGCGCAGGTGCAGCAGCCGCGACCGGTCGCTGCCCGAGGGGGTCCGGTCCGCGAACGGGTCGACGCAGGCCAGCAGGACGGCGGCATCGGTCAGGTGCCGGTCGCGGTCCCGGGCGTCCGTCATGTGCGCCGCGGCCTTGAGCACCAGCGCGCCGAAGGCGTCGGGCACGCTGATCGTCGTCACCTCCGGGCCGGCGATCTCCAGCTTCGCGGAGATCGTTCGCCGTAACGCCTGGGTCCCGCCCTCGACCTGCACGAGGTCGTAGCCGCGGAACCGCTCGAGCGTCCGGGGCGGCGCGTGGTCGGCCGCGACCACGTCGACCACCGACGTCACCAGGTCGACGACGGCGCCGTCGCGGACGAAGCGGTGAGCCGTGCCGGTGCGCGGGTCGATGCTCGGTCGCAGCTGGTAGCCCAGCTGCTCCAACGCGGCAGCGATCTGGGCCGGCCGGCCTCGGCCGGTCTCGACGTGCAGCAGGACGTCGACGTCGTTGGTCGGCCGCACGATCGGCAGGCCCGCGGCGACGGCGTGCAGTTGGACCATCAGGCCGCCGATCAGCGTCCACGCATCGGCCGGGACGGCGGTGGCCAGCTCGGCGACGTCGGGCCACGGGCGCGCCCACCCACCGGCCGGTGCTGGCGGTCGTAGGACCTCAGCCACGCAGGCTGTCCAGTGCGCGATCCAGGAGACGGCTGCCGGTAGCGCGCTCCCGCGCGTCGATCGAACCGGCCAGGTCCAGCCCGGCCAACACCCGCCGGCGTCCATCGGCGAGCTCGGCCACGACGTCCAACGACATCCCGGTCGTGCGCAGGACCACACCGCCGCTGGGGTCTGCCTCCAGCCGAAAGTGGTTGATGAGCCCTGTCAGTGCGGTGTCGGCGACGTACCCGTCGAGCCGGTCGTCGGCGGCGGTGAGGTCGCCGACGCCCCGGGTCGCGCCCGAGCCGACGACCTGCTTGGCCAACCGGCTGAGTGCACGAGGGTGGGCGTGGAACCTGCCGACCACCGCCCGGTTGCGCGCGCGGGCTGCCAGCCCGACTGCGTCGAGCTCGGACAGGGTCGAACGCAAACGGGACCGCTGCGCCTGACCCAGCCACGACGCCGGCAGCCCCTCGAGCAGGGCGACGGCTGCCCACGCGGTCGGCTCCTCCCAGGCGCGGGCCCGGCTCCCCGCGCGCTGGGCCAGCCAGTGGGCGACCGAGCCGGCGTCGATGCGGTCGGTGCCGATCGCCGTCAGATCACCGCCCGCCACGAGCCGCTGCACGTGGCGGGCGGAGACGCCGAGGCGGTCCGCCGCCTGCTGCGTCGTCATCAGGGCCATACGGACAATGTCGGCAGAACGACGCCATCGGTCAAGTTGACGTCGGGGTGTGAGGTGCTCTGGTCCACCCGTTGAGCAGCGCGATCGGTGAGGGTCGTCTCCCTCACGACAGCTGTCGACGAGGCGGGTGAGACCTCTGAGACGGAGGCGGTTCGGGTCGGCGTTTAGTGCCAGTGACAGGGCCTTCACTTAGTCGACTGTGAACCCGAGCAAACCTTTCATCTCCACCTAGTTTCGGAAAAGAAGCGTCACAGACAATCGGGGAGCACGAACATGACCTACGCACCTGCGCCAGAGCAGACGCCCGCGGAGCAGCCGCAGGGCAAGACCAAGAAGCCGCTGTACAAGCGCGCCTGGTTCATCGTCCTGGCACTGATCGTCGCGATCGGCGTCATCGCCAATCTCGGCGGCACCGACGAGGCCGCCACGGAGGCTTCCGCCAGCGGTGCAGGATCTGCAGATGTAGCCGCGCCGGTTGGCGACGCCGCCGCGGAGCCGGTGGCTGAGGCCCCGGCTGAGGAAGAGTCCGGCAACCCCGGCATCGGCGAGCCGGCCGCTGATGGCAAGTTCAACTTCGTGGTCAACGGCGTCGACTGCAGCGCGACGGAGCTCGGCGACCAGTACCTGAGCACGACTGCGCAGGGGCAGTTCTGTGTCGTCGACCTGACGGTCAGCAACATCGGCGACAAGGCCCAGAGCTTCTTCGGTGACAACGCCAAGCTCTTCAACGCGGAGGGTCAGGAGTTCTCGGCCGACTCCGAGGCTGCGATCTACCTGGCGGACTCCTCCTCGCTCTACGAGGAGATCAACCCGGGCAACTCGCTGAACAGCAAGGTCGTGTTCGACGTGCCGGCCGGTACCACTCCGACCGCGATCGAGCTGCACGACTCGGCCTTCTCCGGCGGAGTGACCGTCGACCTCCAGTGAGCTGAGGACGACACAACGGGGCTTCCCGCCGCATCGGTGGGGAGCCCCGTTGTGTCGTATCAGCCACTGCGTCCGCCGTTCTCCGAGAGCTCGCTGCCCGAGCCGCCCCGACGGCAACCCGGCCAAGTCCAACGGCGCCGCCGGTAGAGGACCACCCAGCTTCGTTGACGGTCTTCAACGAGAGAACACGCGCGGTGGGCCGGCTCCACTCGGTGAGACACGTCAGAGACGGCTCTCCCGCGACCGTGGGCAAAGCAGATAGCTGGCCCGCTTTCGACTAGACAGGATCATGTGGACCCTGTCGTGAGCTACGCCGCGGTCAAGCCTTCTGGCCTGGTCGAGGAGGCGGAGGCCACGTACGGCATCGTGACGATCGCCCGGCATGGTCGTGAGGGGCCGTGCTGATGGGCGCGCCGGATGTCGACTCGTCGAAGAAGACGATCCCCTGGTTGTCGCAGCCGGAGTCCGGGAGGACATCGCCGCGGCACGACGCCAGATGGACGAAGGGCAGGCCGTGTGCTCGGAACGTCCGGACGGAATTCGGGGGCTCTCCGACTGAGTGCGCCCTCGACGTCCAGACCTCGTAGACCACGCACCGACGACTGCGTCAGCTACCGGCCCTAGGGCGCGCCAGTCGTTGTCGAGATCTTCAGCGCGGTCCTGCCGCAGACTCGGGGTGCGGCTGAACACCGCCACAGATGAGGTCGAGGGCCGTTGTGGTCTGCGGCCCCGAGCACCAGCGAGCCACCTCTTCCGAGTGCACGCGCGACGATCAGGTCGGTAACCGCAGACCACCCCCGGTGAACCCCTTGGGGGAAGCGATGCAGGCGCTTTCCCGGTGGACTGTCGAAGTGGACAACCGTTCCCTCGACCGAGGTTCTCCCGGCGGCACTCTGCTGCGCACATACGAGCAACGGCGTGCTGCCCGGGAGCAACGGATCCGTCAGCGCTTCCCACGGATCGGCGGCATGGTCCTCGCCTTCTCGTCCGAGCCTGCGAGCACGGCCAACTTCAGTCGCGGGGCCGAGGCCGAGATCCGTGTCGCCCGGTACCTGACGAGACGTTGCGGCCCGGAGGTGGAGTTGTTGTTCAACCGCCGCCTGAGCAGGCGAGGGCGGAGCGGCGACATCGACGTCCTGGCAGTGACGCCGAGTGGGGTGCACATCGTGGACGTGAAGCGCTACCAGGGTGCCAAGGTGCGCGTACGACGTACCGGAGGCTTGATCCAGCCGATGAAGGAGCAGCTGCTCATCCGCGGTCGGGACCAGACGCGGCTGCTCGTCTCCGTGAGTCAGCAGGAACAGGTGGTGCGCGCGCTCATGAGCCAGTTGCCGAACCACGCCCACATCCAGTTGAGCACTGCCATGTGCTTCGTTGATGCGGATCTGCCGCTGCTGCCGGAGAAGATCGCCGGGACCGCCATGCTGGGTCGACGAGCACTCGTCCGGCGGCTCAACAGACCGGGTCACCTGGACGTCGAGACGCGGGAGAGGCTGGTCCGCCATCTAGCCCACCACCTGCCGTCGGCGTGACGGCTGGCCCTGACGTACTTGCTCTGAGGCAGGGGCGCCGAGTCCACGACGGGGATGTGCCACGTCCTCGGGTGCGCGACGCCTGACCCCAGGCGGACATGTTGGCGAACATGGCCGCCTGGGGGCGTCAGGGGGTGGGGGCTCCCAGGAAGGCGGCTCGGGTCCAGGTCGGCAGGGAGTCGGCGTGGCCGGTGGCGCGAAACGCCAGGGCGGCGGCGCCGATCCAGCCGGCTTCGCTGCCGAGTTCGGCGGCCTTGACCGGTGGCGCGGGGCGCCAGGCCAGGCCGGCGGCCAGGGCGGCGCGCAGCGGTTCCAGCAGGGCGTCACCAGCGGCGGTGAAGCCGCCGCCGAGCACGATCGTGGTCGGGTCGAGCAGCAGGGTGGCGGTCACCAGGCCCTGGGCCAGCACGGCCATCGCCTCGGCCCACACCCGGTCGGCGTCCGGGTCGGCACCCAGCCGGGCGACGACGTCCTCGGCGGGCAGGGCGACGCCGGTGCGGGCGGCGTAGCGGCGGGCCAGGCCGGCGCCGGAGGCGTACACCTCCAGGCAGCCGAACTGGCCGCAGGTGCAGGCCTCACCACCCGGGACGAGCGGGATGTGGCCGAGCTCGCCGGCCGCCCCGCCGTCGCCGGTCACCGGCCGGCCGTCGGTCACCAGCGCCGCGGCGACGCCGGTGCCGATGGTGACCAGCACGAAGTCCGAGACGCCGCGCGCCGCCCCGAGCAGCTGCTCGGCCAGGCCCGCCGTCCGCACGTCGTGGCCGGTGACGACCGGCAGGCCGGTCGCGGCGGCCAGCTCGGCCCGCAGCGGCACGTCGCGCCAGTCGAGGTTCGACGCGTAGACCACGGTGCCGGTCGCCTCGTCGATCATCCCGGGGGTGACCACGCCGGCGCCGACGACGTCCAGGTCGTGCTCGCGCGCCACGGCGGCCAGCGCACGGAGGTGGCCGGCGATGGCGCCGACGGTGTCGGTCGCCGGGTCGGTGGGCCAGCGCTCGACCACCACCGGCCGCCCGTCGCTGGTGACGACCGCGCCCTTCATCGAGGTGCCGCCGACGTCGATCGCCAGCACCGCTGCTCCCGAGCTCACGAGGCGAGCGCCTCGACCACGGCGCGGATCGGGCCGGCGGAGGTCGCCAGCCGCGGCACGTCGTAGCTGACCGCGGTCGCCGAACCGGACGACGCGGCGACCGGCTCGGCCGCCCGCAGGTGCACCTCGGGCACCCCCGTCTCCGCGACGAGGGCGGCCACGTTCGACCCGCGCACCGAACCGCCTGCCAGCACCTGCACCCGCCCGGCCGCGAGCTGCACCAGCCGGCGCAGCACGTCCGCACCCTCCGCGGCGGTCGGCGCGCCACCGGAGGTGAGCACCCGGGACACCCCGGCCTCGATCAGCACCGGCAACGCCCACGGCAGGTCGGGCAGCGTGTCGAAGGCCCGGTGGAACGTCACCGGGCACGGCCCGGCCGCGGCGACCAGCCGGCGCAGCACGTCGACGTCGACAGCGCCGTCCGGCGTGAGTGCGCCGACGACGAACCCGACCGGCACGGAGGCAGGCAGCGCCCGCACGGCGGCGATGTCGGCGAGCATCACGTCGACCTCGGCGGGGGAGTAGACGAAGTCCCCGGAGCGCGGCCGGACGAGCACCTGCACGCCGATCCGCGACACCCGCTCCAGCACCGATCGCACCAGCCCGATGGACGGGGTCGTCCCGCCCTCGGACAGCGCCGCGCACACCTCGACCCGGTCGGCGCCGCACGCCTCGGCGATCGGGGCGCCGTCGACGTCGTCGATGCAGATCTCGACCGCGGTCACCGGCTCGCCAGCCAGGCCCGGACGTCGGCGCCCGGCTCGATCGCGCCCACCGGCACCCCGCCGCCGAGCACCGGCACCGACGTCCACGCGCTGGCGGCCGACACGTCGACGCCGAGCGCCCCGAGCACGGTCAGCGCCAGCAGCGTCGTGGCCCGCGGGTTGCCGTCGACGACCTTCATCGCCACCGCCTGGCCCTCCGGCCCGGCCACGCCGATCACGCCCTCCGCGCCGCCCTTGGCCACCGTGCCCGGCACGAGCTCCATCACCGCCGAGTTCTGGTGCCCGGTGCCCCCGACGTAGAACGGGTGCGTCCGCATGGCGGATGCGACGAGCGCAGCCGGCCCACCGGCGTCGAGCGACAGCGACCGGAACGCCGTCGCCAGTCCACGCACCGTGGTGCCGAACAGCGGGGCGCCGCAGCCGTCGATCGCGTCGTGCCGCACCGGCGCGCCGGTCAGCTCCGCGGTCACCTCGCGCACGCGCTGCTGCAGCGGGTGCACCGGGTCCAGGTAGGTGTCGGTGTCCCAGCCGTTCACCGCGGCGGCCAGCAGCATCGCCGCGTGCTTGCCCGAGCAGTTCATCCGCACCCGGCTCCGGTCGAAGCCGGCCCGGATCAGCCGGTGGCGGGTGCCCTCGTCCTCGGGCCAGTCGGCCGGGCACTGCAGGGCCGACTCGTCCAGCGAGGCCCGTTCCAGCAGCCGGTCGACGACGGCGACGTGCGCGTCCTCGCCGGTGTGGCTGCCGGCGGCGATCGCCAGCTCCGGCCCGGTCAGCGGCGCGCCGGCGGTCAGGCAGGCCAGCGCCTGCAGCGGCTTGGTGGTCGACCGCGGCAGCACCGTGGCGTCGACGTCACCGAGGGACAGCGCGACCGACCCGTCGGCGTCCAGGGCGAGCAGCGAGCCGAGGTGCCGGCTCTCCACCAGGCCCGAGCGGCGGACGACGGCGAGTTCAGCGAACAACGGGGGTCTCCAGTTCACGGTCGGCGGCCTGCTCGGTGGGCGCGGACGGCGGCGCCACCTGGCGCCGGACCCGGGTGCGCAGCCGTGCGGCCAGGTAGGACAGCGCGCCGTTGAACACCAGGTAGACCAGCGCGACGACCAGGAAGGTCTGGATCAGCAGCCGGTTGTAGGCGCTCAGCACCTGCGCCCGGTACAGCAGCTCGGTGAAGGCCACGACGTAGCCCAGCGAGGTGTCCTTGATCAGGCTCACCAGCTGGGTGATCAGCGAGGGCGTCACGTGCCGCAGCGCCTGCGGCAGGACGACGAAGCGCATCGCCTGCCCGCGGCGGATGCCCAGGCTCAGCGCCGCCTCGGTCTGCCCGCGCGGCAGGGCGAGCACCCCGGCGCGGACGATCTCGGCGACGACCGCGGCGTTGGCGATGGTCAGCGGCACGGCCAGCTTCCACAGCAGCGGCAGGTTGATCCCGTAGGCGGGCAGGCCGAACAACATCAGGTAGATCAGCAGCAGCACCGGGATGGTGCGGGCCACCTCGATGTAGCCGGTGGACAGCCAGCGCACCGGCCGGTGCTGCGACAGCCGGCCGACGGCCAGCAGCAGCCCGAACGCGCCGGACAGCACGGCGACCACGGCCGCGGCCAGCGCCGTCCCGCGCAGCCCGACCAGCAGGTACGACCAGATCGGCCACTCGGTGAACGGTGCCCAGCGGTCGGCGTCGAGCTGGCCGCGCGAGCCGAACTGCACCAGCGCGAGCGCCAGCAGCCCGGCCAGCACCAGCGCGCTGACCACCGAACCGATCATGATCCGCCGCCGGGCACGCGGCCCGGGGGCGTCGTACAGGAACGCACCGCTGTGGCTCATCGGTGGATCGCCACCTTCTTCTCGATCCGCCCGGCGGCCAGGCCGATGGCCAGCGCGAGCGCCATGTAGGTGAGGCCGGCGGCGGTGAAGATCGGGATCGGCTGGGCGGCGACCAGGTTCACCTTGTTCACCGCCGAGGTCAGCTCGACCACGCCGACCGTGGCGGCCAGCGCGGTGTTCATCAGCAGCGCGATCATCACGTTGCCCAGCGGCTGGACGACGGCGCGCACCGCCTGCGGCACGACGACGTACCGCAGCGTCTGCGACAGCCGCAGCCCCAGCGCGCGGGCCGCCTCGACCTGGCCGGGCGCGACGGTGTTGATGCCGCTGCGCACCGCCTCGGCGACGTAGGCCGCCTCGTACACGACGAGCACCACGATCACCGTGGTGGTCAGCGGCATGAGCAGCCCGGCGTCGGGCAGCGCGAAGACGAACAGCAGCAGCAGCGCCAGCAGCGGGACGTTGACGAACACCTGCACGTAGGCGAACGCGGCCCCGCGCAGCACCGGGATGGGGCTCACCCGGGCCACGGTGACCAGCACCCCGAGCACGAGGGAGCCGACCGCGGAGACCACCAGGATCAGCACGGTGGTCCCGAGCGCCCTCAGCAAGGGGTCCAGGTTCTCGATCAGTGCACTCACGTCGTCGTCCTCTGCTGGCGCTGCTGCTTCACGACCGGGTCAGGAGCCCGGCACCGAGCCGATCTCCGGCGGGGTCGGGGCGTCGCCCTCGACGACCGTGCCGAGGGCCGCCTCCCAGATCTCGGCCCACGAGCCGTCGTCCTGGATCTCGGTCAGCCAGGTGTTCACGAAGTCCTTGAAGTCCGGGTCCTGCGGGGGCAGGCCGATGCCGTAGGGCTCCTCGGTGAACGGCTGGACGGCGACCTTGATGTCGTCGTTCGCGTCGGCCGCGGCCAGCAGCAGGGTGTAGTCCTGCACGTAGGCGTCGCCGCGGCCCTGCACCAGCGCCTGCACCGCCTGCGGGTCGGTGGCGAAGCTGGTCACCTCGGCGCCGGGGGCGACCTCGGGGACGGCGGTGACGGCCGGGGTGTTGGCGCCGACGATGACGTTCTTGCCGTCGAGGTCCTCGACGCTGGTGATGTCGTCGTTGTCGGCGGCCACCGCCACCGCGAGACCGGAGGTGAAGTACGGGCCGGCGAAGCTGATCTGCTCGGCCCGCTCCTCGGTGATCGTGTAGGTGTTGAAGACGACGTCGACGGTGCCGTTCTGCAGCAGCGCCTCCCGGGTCTCCGACGCCGGCGGCACGATCTCGATGGCCGGCTCGCCCAGGATGTAGATGGCCAGCATCTTCGCCAGGTCGATGTCGAAGCCCTCGACGTCGTCGGGGTTGCTCGGGTCCTGCTGCGAGAGCAGCGGCGCATCGAGCGCGGCGGCGACGCGCAGCACGCCCCGCTCCTTGATCTCGGCCATCGTCGACTCGGGGAGGATCAGCGAGTCGTCGGCGACCGGCGCGTCCTCGTAGACGGCGTCCAGGCCGGCGGCGGCCTCGTTGTCGCCACCACCGCCGGGGACGGCGTCGGAGGAGTCGGACGAGCCGCACCCGGCGAGCGCCACCGAGGCGGTGGCCAGCACGGCGGTGATCAGCGGGAGGCGACGCCGGGGAAGGCGGATGTCACGCATGCCTTGCCTTTCTGGTGAGCCCTGCCGGGGGAGCGGCGCCGGGCGGAGGGGTGGGCGGGTCTGCCCAGGGGTGCGCTCGGCCGTCAGTGGGCCAGCACGTTGGAGAGGAACGAGCGGGCGCGCTCGCTCCGGGTGGCGTCGAAGAACTCCGCCGGGGGTGCCTCTTCGACGATCTGACCGGCGTCCATGAAGACGACGCGGTCGGCGGCACGGCGGGCGAAGCCCATCTCGTGGGTGACCACGACCATGGTCATGCCGTCGGCGGCCAGTGAGGTCATCACCTCGAGCACCTCGTTGACCATCTCCGGGTCCAGCGCCGAGGTGGGCTCGTCGAAGAGCATCAGCTTGGGGTGCATGGCCAGCGAGCGGGCGATCGCGGCGCGCTGCTGCTGGCCGCCGGAGAGCTGGGCGGGGAAGCGGTCGGCCTTGTCGGCGATGCCCACCCGCTCCAGCAGCGCCATCGCCTCGGCGCGGGCGGTCGCCTTGGCCACCTTGCGCACCTTCAACTGCGCCAGCATCACGTTGTCCAGCACGCTCAGGTGGCCGAACAGGTTGAACGACTGGAAGACCATGCCGACGTCGGCGCGCAGCTGCGCGAGCTGCGGGCCCTCCTCGGGCAGCGGCTCGCCGTCGACGCGGATCTCGCCGGCGTCGATCGGCTCGAGCCGGTTGATCGTGCGGCACAGCGTCGACTTGCCCGAGCCGGACGGCCCGATGACCACGACCACCTCGCGCGGGGCGACGTCCAGGTCGATCGAGCGCAGCACGTGCAGGTCGCCGAAGTGCTTCTCGACGCCACGCATGCTGACCATCGGCGTGCTCATCGCCCTGCTCCTCACGATCGACCCTGAACGTTGGGGGAAGGCTAAGTGGCGATCGTTACAACGAGAAGTCCATCAAGTATTTCCACTTCCGGAGTAAGTGCCCGTTGCTTCGGACGGCGGCCGTTGCTTCACTGACCGGCATGTCCAGCACCGCCGCTGACCGGTCGGCCACCTCCCCGAGCGAGGTGCTGTCGCTGGTGCGGCTCGGCCGCGCCACCTCCCGGGCCGACGTCGCCCGGGAGACGGGCCTGTCGGCGACCACCGCCGCGGCCCGGGTGGAGATGCTGATCCGGCGCGGCTGGCTGGTGGAGACCGGCAGCGGGCCGTCGGCCGGCGGGCGACCGCCGCGGCGGCTGGAGATGCGCGGCGCGGCCGGCCTGGTCGCCGCGGTCAGCCTGGGGGAGCGGCACGCGGCCATCGCCGTCCTGGACGCCGCCGGCCGGCAGGTCGCCGAGCAGCACCTGCCGATCGTGATCGCCGACGGCCCCGAGGTCGTGCTGCGCACGGTGGCGACGGCGATCGCCGACGCCGTCGCCGGGCTGGACGCCGCCCCGCCCCTGCTCGCGATGTGCGTCGGCGTGCCCGGACCGGTCAGCGTGCGCACCGGCTTGGTGGTCTCCCCGGCCCGGATGCCCGGCTGGAACGGCGCGGACGTCGCGGCGATCGCCGGGCAGTGGCTGGACGTGCCGGTGATCGTGCAGAACGACGCGAACCTCATGGCGCTCGGTGAGCACGCCGCCGGTGGCTCCGCGCCCGAGGACATGGTGTTCGTCAAGGTCGGCTCGGGCATCGGCTGCGGCGTCGTCGTCGGGGGTGCGCTGCACCGGGGCAGCGGCGGGTTCGCCGGCGACATCAGCCACACCACCGTGCCCGGCGCCCCGCCGGTGCCCTGCTCGTGCGGGCGGGTCGGCTGCCTGGACGCGGTGGCCAGCGGCGCCGCGCTGGTCGAGCAGCTCGCCGAGCGCGGGGTCGCCTCGTCGGGCACCGAGGGGATGCTCGACCTCGCCCGCGACGCGCACCCGCTGACCACCCAGCTGCTGCGCGAGGCGGGAGGCAGCACCGGCACGGTGCTGTCGACGATCCTCAACTTCTTCAACCCGCAGCGGCTGGTCATCGGCGGGCACCTGAGCAGCGCCGAGGCCTTCGTCGCCGGCGTCCGCTCGGCGATCTACGCGCAGTGCCCGCCGATGATCACCGATGGCCTGGAGATCGTGGTGAGCCGGGTCGGTCAGCAGGCCGCCCTGCTCGGCGCCGGCCGGGAGGCCCTCGACCTGGCGTTCTCCCCGGAACAGCTGGCCGCCCGGGCGGGGGCTCGCTGAGCCGGGTGTGACTGCTGTGCCGGGTGGTGTGACGACTCGGCAACGGGCACGCGCCGTGCGCGTTTCGCGACTCGCTGTGCTCCAGTCTGCACCCGAGTGATCACCGGGGAACGTGGTCATCGGGGAACGAGGAGTGCGACATGCGCGGGATCGTCGTGATCGACCAGCCGGTCGAGGACCGGGTCGTGGGCTGGCACGTCAGCGTCGGTGACGGCCTGGAGTCGACGATGGCCGGCGCCTGGGTGCTCCCCGCCGACGACCCGCGGATCTCTCCGCTGCTGACCGGCCGGGTGCTGGTCACCACCGAGGAGGCTGCTGCGCGGTTCGGCCGCGGTGCCGACGTCGGTGCCCTCGCGATGGCGATCGTCGCCGAGACCAGCGCGCTGGACGCCGCCTTCGCCGCGCACCTGGCCGCCCTGCCGTCGTCCCGCCGCAGCCTGGTCGCCCCGCGCTGGCCGCGGATGGCCCTGCGCCCGACCCGGGTCACCGCCGGCGACCCGCTCGCCAGTGGCGCGCTCACCCTGGCCCGCTGGGTCTCCGAGCTGCTGGCCGCCTGGGACCAGATCGAGAAGGAGCGGCTGGCCCGCCCGTTCCTCGTCGCCCGCGGTGGTGCCCGCGCCCGCGCCTTCCCGCCCGGCTGGGGAGCGTCCGCCCCCGTCGCGCTGGCCGCCTGACCGTCGTCCCGCGAGTCACTCGTGCACCCGTCCGACGCAGGCGTCGCGCGACACCGCCGGCCTGACCCGCCGCCGGTCCACTGGTCGGCAGTCTCCCCTGAGCAGCGCCACCGGGCGCTCGAGCAGAGGAGCGGCGTGGCCCAGACACCCACCGGCACGGCACCCACCGGCACGGCGCCCACCGGTGCGCCGGCGCACGACCGCACGCTGGTCTGCGCGGGCACGCTCCTGTCGCTGCTGGTCGTCCTGGTCGCGGTCGCCGGCGGGCTGCCCACAGCGGTCGGCGTGCTCGGCGTGGTCCTCGCCGCCGTCGGCGCGGTCGCGCTGGTGCGCGGCCAGGCCCCCCGCCTGCAGGTCGTCGGCCGGCCGGCCGGCGCGGTCGTGCTGGGTGTCGGTGCGGTGACCCTGGGCGCCGCCGTCGTCCTCTCGGCCGGCAGCCCGGGTGCGGTGGCCGACACCGCGCTGGACGCCGCCCCGGCCACCCCGCAGGCGCAGCAGGCCGCTCCGGTGGCGGCCGCGCCGACGCTGGCGATCACCTGCCCCGGCGGGTTCGGTGCCTCGCCGCTGTTCGGCCACGACGTCACCGCCACCGCGCCGTACTCGGTGACCATCGACTACGGCGACGGCGACGTCTACACCCACGACGACCAGCACCTGTCCGCCGTCTTCTCGCACACGTACGCGGCCGAGGGCAGCTTCGAGGTCACCGCCGTCGTCACCGACGCGACCGGCCAGACCGCCAGCGGAAGCTGCACCTACCGCTGGTGAGGCCCCGCTGGTGCCCCGGCCGCAACCGGGACACCAGCGGTCCTACGAGGGCGGAGATGGCCATCTCCGCCCTCCGGGTGTCAGACCAGCCGGCGGGCGGAGTGGTAGCCCCACATCTGGTCGACGTTCGCGATCTTGACGACGTCGCCGCTGGTCGGTGCGTGCACCATCTGGCCGTTGCCGATGTAGATGCCCACGTGACCGACCGGGTGGTAGAAGAACACCAGGTCACCGGGCTGCAGGGCGGCGCGGTCGACGGGCGTGCCCATCGTCGACTGCATCCGCGACGAGTGCGGCAGCGAGACGCCGGCCGCCGCGAAGGCGTACTGGGTCAGGCCCGAGCAGTCGTAGGAGTTCGGGCCGGCGCCGGCCCACACGTACGGCTTGCCCTGCTGGGCGAGCGCGGTGTCGACGGCCACCTGGGCCGCGACGTTCGGGGCCACGACGGGGGCCACCGGAGCGGCCACCGGCGGCGCGCTGCCGCCGGCCGAGGCCTGCGCGGTCAGCGGGGTGAGCACGACTCCGGCGCCGGCGAACAGGGCGATCAACGCCCGCCGTCCGGCTCGGGGGGAACGGCGGGACGAGCTGTGCATGGTCGTCATGGACGACGTTTCTCCTGGTTCTCCTCGACCGCCTACCGAGTTAGCTGACGGGTTCGGGCGGGGAACTCGCCCGGCGCGACCGTGCTGGCCCGCGCTTCACCCCAGAACTGCGATGGGTCCCCGGCCCGGGCTCACGGCCGCCGTGTCGTGGCGGCCGCCCGGTTCGGCGGTGCCCGCCGGGCTGTCACCAGGAGCGGTGACGGCTCGAACCCGTCGGGCGGGACGACCGTAAGCGGGCTCCCGGTCGCCCGCTGGGGGCCGGATCGGGCCCTGCGAGGCCCGAAACGAGACCGCCCGTTGCCGCCCGCGACACGACTCGCCGGAGCCGACCTGCGGTGCCGTGATCGGCGCTCGCGGGCCCTCCGGCGTGTCGTCCCGGGGGTCAGCGGCCTGGCGATCTGCCGCGCGACGCGCGTGCCTGAACGGTGCGTGAGCGGGTGATGACCGCTGGATGCTCGCCCGGGACGACGACCGCCCCGCACCGGCAGGGCCGGTACGGGGCGGTCGTGGGAGTCGTGCGGGTGGTCAGCCGGGGGAGTCGGTGATCCCGAACTGCACCTTGCCGGACGGGTCCGGGACGGCGTCGAGGGTCTTGTCGCCGAGCAGCGTCGCGGCCTTCGGGTCCAGGAACACCCGGACGCCGTCCTGGTCGACGACCTGGTCGTCCTCGGCCGGCACCGCGGCCAGGCCCAGCGCCAGGGACTCGCCGCTCGGGTCGTCGGCGATGCGCAACCCGCCCTGGTCGGGCAGCTCGGTCTGGTCGAGGATGCCGCGGATCGCGGTGGCCGCCTGCGGGGTCAACGTGAGCATGGGGAGGTTCCTCTCGTGTCGGGGTGCCCCGACCGGCCGCGCGCAGCGCGTCGTCGGGCCGCGCGGCGGCCGGTCAGGGGTGGTACCTCGCCCCTCCAACCTCCCGAAGGCGGCGCGAGTGGGTCAAGCGTGGGCGGAGATCGTCACGAGGTCGCAGCACTCGCGGCGGCCCGGTGCTCGTCGCCCGTGCCGGCCCGGTTCAGCGCCGGAGGTGCTGCTGCCACTCCCGTGGGGTGACGCCGTAGGCCCGCTTGAACCGCCGGCCGAAGTGGCTGGGGTCGACGAAGCCCGTGGCGCGCGCGACCGCGGCGATCGACCGGCGACGGCCGGCGGGCGACGCCAGCTGGGCGCGGGCCAGCTCCAGGCGCTGCCCGATCACCTCCTGCTCCAGGCTCAGGCCGGCGTCGCTGAACACCCGGTAGAGGTGGCGCACCGACACCGCGTGCGCGCCGGCGATCGACTCCGGCGTCAGCTGCGGGTCGGTCAGGTGCTGGCCGATGTGCGCCCGCACCCGGGTCAGCAGCGTCTCCTCGCCCACCGCACCGCTGAGCCGGGCATCGCCGGCGGCCGACACGATCAGCGCCCGCAGCAGCTCGACCGTCGCCGTCCCGAGGGCGGCGGCGCCGGGGTCGCCCGACAGGTCTCCGACGCGGGCGCAGACCTGTTCCAGGTGGGCGCGGACCAGGCCGTGCAGCCGGCTGGCCCGCAACCGTGGTGACGCGCGCCGGACGACGTCCACCGGCAGGGCGAGCTGCTCGTACCGGACCTGGAACGACCGCGAGCCGCCGCCCACCGAGCAGCCGAACGAGTACGGCGCGGTGAGGTCGACCAGCATCAGGTCGCTGCCCCGGACCAGCTGCTCGTGCCCGAGCTGGCTGAACTCGCCGCAGCCCTGGGCCTGGAAGGCCAGCGCGACGACCGCCGGGCTCTCCCGGCGCACGTGGCGCGGTGTGCGGGTCAGGCGGAACGCCGAGGCATCGGTGGTGAAGACCGCCGCCCGGCCGAGGGGGAACAGGTGCATCCGCGCGTACATCCGCTCAGGGGACGTCCGCTGCTGCACGCGGCAGGGCACCGAGGCCTCCTGCATGGCGACGCGGAAGGCCTCGACGCGGTCGGTGCACGCGATGTCGCGGGTGTCGAGCAGCAGCATCAACGGCTCCCAGGGCCGGCGCGTCCCCATCGGGTCGCGGTCGAGCGTGGCAGAGCGGCGCGCGGTCGGGAAGGCGCCCTGGCACGCAGGGACCACAGGCGTGCAGACACGGCCGATCCGGGGTGGCGGCGCGCTGCCAGGGTCGCTGGCACCACGCACCCGACCGCGAGGAGAACGCCATGACCGCGCCGTCCGCACCTGACATCGTCGTCCTCGTCCACGGCTTCTGGGTGACCCCACGCAGCTGGGAGGAGTGGAAGGCGCACTACGAGGCACGCGGCCTCCGGGTGCTCACCCCGGCCTACCCCGGCTTCGAGGTGGAGGTCGAGGCGCTCAACGCCGACCCGACGCCGATCGCGCAGGTGACCCTCCCGCAGATCGTCGAGCACCTGGCCGGCGTGATCGGCGCGCTCGACCGCCCGCCGGTGCTCATCGGCCACTCCGCCGGCGGGACGATCACCCAGCTGCTGCTCGACCGCGGGTTCGGCGCGGTCGGCGTCGCGCTCAACTCCGCGCCCACCGAGGGGGTGCGGGTGCTGCCGCTGTCGCAGCTGCGCTCGACGTGGACGGCGTTCAAGAACCCGGCCAACCGGCACCGCGCCGTCCCGCTCACCGAGGAGCAGTGGCACTACGCCTTCACCAACACCTTCGACGCCGAGGAGTCGCGGCGGCTCTACCAGCGCTACGCCATCCCGGCGCCCGGCTCGATCCTGTGGAGCTCGGTGCTCGCCAACTTCATGCCCGGACCGCAGGACGCCCACGTCGACTACCGCAACCCCGCGCGTCCGCCGCTGCTGTTCGTCTCCGGCGGCGAGGACCACATCATGCCGCCGTCCGTGCAGCGCTCCAACGCCGCGCACTACAAGGGCGACACCGTCACCGAGCACCGCGAGTACCCGGGCTACGCCCACCTGCTGCCGGCCCAGCCCGGCTGGCAGCAGATCGCCGACGAGGTGCTCGACTGGGCGCTGGCGCACGCGAGCGGGGCGCGCACGATGGCCACCGGGGCGCAGTGAGGCTGACCCACGTCGGCGGCCCCACCCTGCTGGTCGAGGTCGACGGCTGGCGGCTGCTCACCGACCCGACCTTCGACCCGCCGGGTCGCCGTTACCGGTTCGGCTGGGGCACGAGTTCGCGGAAGGTGACCGGGCCGGCCGTTCCGGCGGGCGAGCTGGGGGCCGTGGACGCCGTCCTGCTCACCCACGACCACCACGCCGACAACCTGGACGACGCCGGTCGGGCCCTGCTCCCCTCGGTGCCGGTCGTGGTGACGACCGCCTCCGGTGCCGCGCGGCTGGGTGGTGGCGCGCGGGGCCTGCGGCCCGGCGAGGCGACGGTGCTGACCGGGCCTGGCCGGCCGTCGTTGGAGGTGGTGGCGACGCCGGCCCGGCACGGACCGCCGCTGAGCCGGCCGGTCGCCGGGGACGTCGTCGGGTTCCTGGTGCGCCCGGCCGGTCAGGACGACGGCGGCCTCTGGATCACCGGGGACACCGTGCTGTTCCGCGGGCTGCGGGAGGTGGCGCAGCGGCTCCGGGTGGACACCGCGGTGCTGCACCTCGGCGGCGTGCGCTTCCCGGTCACCGGTCCGCTGCGGTACTCGATGACCGGCCGGCAGGCGGTGCGACTGTGCGGGCTGCTCGACGCCGGCACCGTCGTGCCGGTGCACTACGAGGGCTGGAGTCACTTCGTGCAGGGCCGCGCCGGGGTCGAGCGTGCGCTGGCGGGGGCGCCGGACGAGGTGCGGCAGCGGGTCCGGTGGCTGCCGATGGGGGAGGCGGTCGACCTGGCGGCGCAGGGCTGAGCCGGCCGTCGGTGCCAGGTCCGGCGCCGGCTGCTCCCGCTCGCCGAGGCGATCAGTGGCGCCCGACCCGCTCTGGGTCGTGCGCTCGCTGAGCCGATGGGCGGCGCCGAGACCCGGCCCGGGCCTCCTGGGTGGACGGCGGGCGATCTGGCCCGGGTCCCCCGGAGAGCCGGTGGGCAGTCGGCGCTCGACCCTGGCCGAGGATCCGGCGTCGCCGCAGGGCGCTCCGGCGCTCGACCCTGGCCGAGGAACCGGCGCCGCCGTAGGGCGTCTGACGAGTTGTGGTCGGGCTGCTGGGCGGTCCGATCACTTCGGACGCCGTGCTGGTGGGCGGGCGTCACCTGCCTGGCCGACGGCGGCGGGTCGCGAGCACGTGCTCGGAGGTGCGCCGACGTCCCGATCGGCTCTTGTCAAGCCGTGAGTCACATCTGTGGACAGGGCTTTGACCTGCGGATTCGGGTTGTTCGGCGGTTCCCCAGCCGGTATTCTTCGCACACACGTTCGAACCGGTCGGGAGGTGTCGTGAGCGAGTTGATGTCGGCTCTGGACGCCCTGGCGACCGATGACCTGCACGGTCTGAGTGACGGTGGGGTGTTGGACCGGACGGCGTTGCTGGTGGCGGTGCAGAACCGGGTGGCGGCGGAGTTGACCCGCACGGTGCGGCACGGGGAGACCACGCAGGCCGCTGAGCACGATGGGTTGAAGTCGATGCGGTCGTGGCTGATCGGGCACGCGCGGCTCTCGGCGGCAGAGGCGTCGCGGGTGGTGCGGTCGGGGCGGGCGTTGGAGCACTTCCCGGCGCTGGCGGCGGGGTTCGCCGAGGGTGCGGTGACGGCGGCACAGATGGACGTCGTGGCGTCGGCGGTGGGTGAGCCGGAGCGAGCGCGGGCGGCCGAGCAGGACGTGGACCTGGGTGCGTTCGATCGGGTGTGGGCGCAGGTGGCGGTGGGGTCACCGCACCAGTCGCTGGCGGTGGCGGTGCGGGCCTTCGAGGACGCGTTGGACCCCGACGGCATCGAGCCCGATCCGACTGAGGGCAGGCGGCTGACGATCGCCAAGCACGCTGACGGCAGCATCACGGGTCGGTTCGATCTTGACGCGGTGGGTGGGGAGAAGGTGCAGGCGGCGATCGAGTCGATCGTGCAGGCCGGCCGCCCCAAGGGGGACACCCGGACCCGGGCGCAGCAGAACGCCGATGCGCTCGTGCAGTTGTGTGACAACCAGCTGGCCTCGGGCGGTCTGCCGACGTTGCGCACGGTGAAGCCGCACGTGGTGCTGCAGCTGAGCCTGGACGATGCGGTCGACCCGGCCACTGGCCCGGGTGCTGCGCGCACCGGGTTCGGGGCCAGCATCTCCGCCGCCCGGGCCCGGTGGCTGGCCTGCGACGGCAGCATCTCCCGGATCGTGATGGGCCCCGACGGTGTGCCGCTGGACCTGGGGCGGGACCACCGGGTGGTCACCCCGGGCCTGCGCAAGGCCGTCGAGCGCCGTGACAAGAGCTGCGTGTTCGCCGGCTGCGGCGCCCCATCGTGGTGGTGCGACGTGCACCACCTCATCCACTGGCTGCACGGCGGCGAGACGTCGCTGGAGAACTCAGCGCTTCTCTGCGAACGGCACCACACCAAGGTCCACCACGGGTTCCGGGTCGAACGAGATCCCGGTGGGCGATGGCGCACCTGGCGACCCGACGGCACCGAGATCCTGATCGGACCACCGCTGCTCGTGTGATCGCGGGCAGCTGTCCTCGCCACCCGAGCCCTGCTGGCTCGGGTGGTGAGAGCCGTGGGTCAGCCGACGACGGGCTCGTCCACGGCTGCCCGCGGTTCGGGCACGCTGCTGGTCTCGCTGCGGCCGGCCAGGTCGGCGAGATCACCCGCGTCCTCCGGGTCAGCCGCCGCACGCGCCGGGCTGACGCCACCGACGCCGAAGAGGCCGAACCCAGCCGTGGCGGCCGGTTCGCGGGAGGCCGGGGCATCGGGCGAGGTGTGGTCCTCACGGACATGCGGGAGCGCATCGACGAGGGCCGGAGGCGCCGCAGCCACGGGGACCTGGGGGAGCCCGGCCACCGGGACCACCAGCTCACCCGGTGCCGCGTCGTCCGTCACCGCGGTGAGCAGCTGGCCCGAGCCGCCACGGGTGATCCGGTCCGCCCGCACCGCCTGGGCCAGTGCCGTCTCCAGGTGGGGCATCAGCACCGGGTGCCGGCGGCGGTGACCGAACACCGCCAGCGTCTGGGAGAACAGCTCGTCGCGGGTCAGCCCGGCCGCCGACCGGCACAGCGCCACCATCGCGTTGGCGACCTCCTGCGGCGGCACGTGCTCCAGGGCTCGCTCGGTGCTCGCCGTCTGCCGGCGGAACGCGGTCCACGACGCCTGGTCCACCGACGCCGGCCACAGGAACTCCGCATCACCCCCCGGCAGCAGCGCCAGGATCGACTCGATCCGGGCGGCGTTCACCCGCGGCACCCCGCAGGCCGCCGCGGTCACCCGAGCCAGCCGTTCCCGGTGGACCGGCCCCTCCGCCGCCACCCCCGCGGTCAGCAGCCGGCGCACCAGCCGCGCGGCCTCCGGGTTCGCCAGCTGCCGCAGCGTCGTCGGCTCACCCACCGGCTTCGGCGTCCACGGCCGGAACAGCTCCTCGCCCGGCAGCCGCGCCGGCGTCACGACCGGCAGCGCCGCGACCCGCACCGGCTCACCCACCGGCCCGTCGTCCTCGTCGTCGAGGTCCAGGGGCTCGGCGATCGGCTCGGCCACCGGCGTGACCGGCACCTCCAGCGGCTTCAGCAGCGGCACCGGCGGGTGGGCGCCGGCCACGGCAGCGACCAGCCGGTCGAGCACCGCCTCGCGCTCGGCCAGCCACTCGGACAGCCACACCCGCTGCACCGCCGGCCACCCGCGCGCCGTCTCCAGCTCCAGGTACGTCAGCTCGCGGTCGACCGGGTGCTGCGCCGCCCACGCCGCGCCGTCGAGCAGCACCGCCAGCAGCGGCTGCTCCGGCGCATCCGCCCGGGCCACCGTCAGGTCGACCGTGGACGACGACGGGCCGACGTCCGTCCGCGCCACCAGACCGCGGTCGCGCAGCGCAGCGGCGACGTCCTCCCGGTACGGGTCCGGTGCCGGCGCCTGCCCGCCGGCCCAGGGCAGCGCCGCCGAGCCGTGTTCGGCGAGGTCCAGGTGGGCGCGCAGCCGGCGCACGCCCGGTTGCCCGGTGACCTCCGGCCGCAGCAGCTCGGGGGTGAACGAAGCGAACAGCACCAGCTGCCGGCGCGCCCGGGTCATCGCCACGGTCAGCCGGCGCTCGCCACCGGCCCGGCTCAGCGGGCCGAGGTCCAGCGGCAGCCGCCCGTGCTCGTCGTCCGAGCAGGCCAGCGACAGCAGGACGACGTCGGCGGTCACGCCCTGCGCCGACTCCACGTCCCGCACCAGCAGCGCGCCGTCCGCCAGCGCCGCGGTCAGCCGCGGGTCGCCGTCGGCCCGCAGCAGGCCCTCGATGAGCCGGCCCTGCGGGGCGTGCAGCGTGACCACGGCGACCGACGGGACGTCGTCCGGCGATGCCGCGAACCGGTGCCGCAGCTCGGCGAGCACCGCCTGGGCCTCGACCGGGTTGGTCTCCCGCTGCTCCCCGGCGCGCAGGAAGTCCCCGTCCACCCGTACCAGCGAGACCGCCGGCCCGGCCGGTGCGCCGGGGACCGTCCGCAGCCGGCCGCCGTGCACGGTCGCCGCGATCAGGGCCTCGTCCCGGCCGGCGTGGTGCCAGGTCAGCTCCCGCCGCGGCACCCCGGCCCGCAGGCACGCGGCCAGCAGGCCCTCGTCGGCCGGCTCGTCGGGTGCACCCCGGGGCGGCAGCTGACCGCGGTCACCGACGACCACCGCCGCGGTGCCGCGACCCAGCGCGCCCAGCACATCGGCCACCCGCAGCGACTGGGCGTCGTCGACCACCACCAGGTCGAACGAACCCGCCGTCGGCGGCAGCAGCCGCGCCACCGCGTCGGGCGTGGCCAGCACGCAGCCGGCCGGCAACCCCGTGTCGGCGGGCAGGGCGGCCCGCACCGCCGCCTCGGTCCGGGCACGCGCGGCGGCGGCCAGTGACCGGCGCACCGCCTCCTCCGGCGCCGCAGCAGCAGCCCCGCCGGCCGCGGACCGCTCGGCGAACGAGGCCTCGGCGACGCCACGGTCGAACGAGGCGAGCGCATCCGCCGCCGGCACGCGGCCGGACAGCAGGGCCGCGCGCGCCTCGGTCAGGCCGGCAGCGTCCAGCAGGTGCACGTGCCGCAGCAGGTCCAGCCAGTGCCCGAGCGAGGGCAGGCCGAACTGCTCGACGGCCCGCTCCTCCTGGGTCTCCTCCCACCGGCGCACCAGGCCGTCGTCGCCGGCCCAGGCGACCAGCTGCTCGAGCGAGCCCTGGCAGGCCCGCGGCAGCGCGGCCAGCGCCGCCCGCAGCCGGCGCACCGCGACCGCGCGGGCCGGGTCGGCCGGCGGGGCGGTGTCCAGGAAACGGCGCAACGGGGGAGTGAACGCCGGTGCGCCGTCCAGCGCCGCGGCGACCCGGCGCACCGCCGTCACCTCCCGCTCGACCAGGCCCGGGTCGAGCAGCGGGTTCCAGTTCCACGGCACCGCCAGCCCGGCGATCGTCGCGCAGCGCAGCGCCAGCTCGCGGGCGGTGGCCTGCAGCTCCACCAGCTCGGGGACCAGCACCGGGACATCGGCCGGCTCCACGTGCGCGTCCGGGCGTAGCGCCGGCGCCAGCTCGGTGAGCACCGCGGTCAGCCGCTTCACCCGGCCGAACCGGCCCGACGCGGCGGCCTGCCGGGCGTCGTCGGCGATGCCGGCCAGCGGCAGGTCCAGCGCCTGCGGCAGCGCGACGTCCAACACCGGGTGGACGGCGGAGGTGAACGCCGCCACGTCGGTGAGCAGCTCGGTGACCTGGTCGGCCCACTCGGGGCTGCGCACCGCGTCGAGGTCGGCGAGCGGCACGGCCGGGCCGGCGAGCACGGTGGCGACCGCGTCGAGGTCGGCCGGGGTCCGTGCCGCAGCCACCACCCGGGCCAGCGGACCCGCGGGCGGCAGCGCCCGCAGCGCGGTGTCGACGGCGACCGCGCCGGCCTGGACGGCGACCGGGTCGGCGTCGGCCGAGTCGACGAAGCCCCACGGGTGACCCGGCCGGGGGCGGGCGCGGTCGGCCACCTCGGGCAGCGCGCCGAGCAGCTGCCGCACCGCGGCGGTGGTGCGGGCCGAGGCGGTGGCGACGAACGCGGGAGCCAGGGGCAGCGTCGGGAGGTCCCGGGCGGCCGACAGCACCCCGGCGTGCGCGGCGGCCAGCGACAGGCCGGCGGAGTTGGGGGCGTGCACCCGGGTGACGTGCTCGGCGACCGCGTGCCGGGCCGCGCGCAGCTCGGCGGGGGCGGCGCTGTGCTCGCCCGCCTCCGGCGCGCCGTCCGCGAACGACGGCGGGACGGTGGGCGGGCCTCCCGGCGACGGGTCCGGGCCGGCGTGCGCGACCCCGCCCGCGGTGGCCACGGCGTCTGCTCGGGACGGGCTGTCGCCGGCGGAGGCGTCGGCGGTGGACGGCGCCTCGGCGGCGAGCCGGACCACGTCGTGCAGCCGCCGGGACACCGCGTCCAGCGACTCCGGCCGGCCGGCCACCACGAGCACCCGCTGACCTCGGCCGGCTGCGGCGACGAGCAGGTCGGCGACGGTCTGGGTGCGGCCGGTGCCGGGCGCGCCCTCCAGCACGAACGTCCGGCCGGCGAGGGCGTCGGCGATCGCCTGCAGCTGGTCGGTGTCGGCCGGCAGCGGCAGGGTCGCGCTCAGCTCGGCCAGGTCGGCGTCGGCCGGGCCGGGGTCGGCGAACGGCTGACCGGGTCGCAGCAGCACCGGCACCAGCGGGTTGCGCAGCGCGCCCGCGCCCAGCCGCTCGGCGTCCTGCCGCACCCGATGGGCCGCCGCCGGCAGTACCGCGAGGTCGGCGGTCGGCTCGACCCGGTACGGCAGCCCGCGCTGGGCGAGCTCCTGCCGCAGCGCGGGCAGCGCGCTCGCCACGTCCACGGCGCTGCCGTCGTCCAGGCCGGCCACGGCGACCCCGGTGCGCCGGCGCAGCTCGGCCAGCAGGCAGCCGTTCGGGCCGACCGCGCCGGCCGGGTCCGCGCTCAGCCGGTAGGCGCCGGAACTGGGCACCCGGGTGAGCACGACGGGCACCAGCAGCAGCGGTGAGCGCACCGCCTCCCCGTCGACCTCCCAGCCGACCGAGCCCAGCGCCAGGTGCAGTTCCCCGGCCCCGTCGGCCAGCTCGCGCACCCGGTCGGCGACCAGCCCCAGCCGGCGGGCGTACTCGGCCGAGTCGACGTCGGCGTACACGCCACCGTGCTCGAGCAGCAGCTCGCCGAGCTGGTGCGGCGGCAGGTCCCGCGCCGAGCGGATGCCGCGCCGCCGGGCGGCTGCGCCCAGCTGGTCGGTGGGCAGCAGGGTCAGCGCGGAGCCCCGGTCCAGCGTCTCGGCGAGCGCGGCCAGCCGGCCGGGCGGCACCGTCAGCGGCAACGCCGCCTCCCGGTGCCGGTCCAGGTCCAGCAGGGCGGTCGTCGTCCCGCTGGTGCGCGGCGCGGTGTCGCGGGCGGGACGGCGGCCGGTCAGCGGCTCCGGGAGCGGCAGCGGCGCGACGCCGTCCAACCGGGCCCGGTGCACGTCGGTCACCCCGAGCACCCGGTGCAGGTCGCCGGCGAGCCAGGCGGCGGCCGCGGTGCGGTGCAGGTCGCCGAAGGTGGCCGGCTCGGCGGTGTGGGCCAGCATCGTCGTCTCGATCAGGGCGATCTCGCCGGCGTGCACCAGCTCGACCAGCCCGCTCACCTCGGTGGTGGCCGTGCTGTCCGCGCAGCGCGGGGTGCGCCAGTAGCCCAGGAAGGCGTGCCCGGGGCAGCTGCCACCGTCGGCGGCGACCCAGACCAGCGGCCGGACGCCGGCGTGCTCCAGCGCCGCGGCCAGGGTGAGCGTGGTGTCCAGGCTGCTGCCCACGCGCTCCTCGAGCACCTCCGCCGGCGTGCGCACCCGCTGCGGCACGTCGGCCCAGCTGGTCGTCGGCGACTGCGGCCGGACCGCCCGGCGCCGCACCATCTCCACGACCGCCGCGACCGTCTCGTCGATCCGCCGGACACCGCCGGGCGGCGCGCCGACCGCGGCGTCACCGGTGCGCTGGCGGAGCAGGTCGGCGGCCGCGCCGACCAGCCCCGCGACGGCCGGGGAGTCCGGCTGCACGTGCGCGGCCAGCAGCTCCAACCCCAGCGGGACCGGCGCGGCCAGCCAGTGCCCGGCGGCGAGCACCCGCACCGCCGCCGAGCCGCGGCCCACCAGCTCCCCGTCGTGCTCGACCCGCACCTCGACCGTGCCGCTGCCGGCCGAACGCACGGCGGCCAGGACGGCGGGGTCGAGCAGCACCAGGTCGGTGAGCACCGTGCTCCGGCCGGGGACGACGTCGACGACCCGCTCGACCGGGGCGCCGAGGACGACGTCGGCGGCGGTGACCGTCGCGGTGACCCGTGCCTCGCGCACCGGTCCGCCGGAGAGCCTGACCCCCGCCAGCACCGGCACCCCGGCCCGGGCGAGCGTCTCACCGACCACCGGCACGCAGTCCAGCACCACGGAGACCCGCAGGTCTGCGTCCGCGGCGTGCTGCGGGCACGGGGAGTCGCCCATGGGGCCTGTCTACCTCCGCGGAGCCGCGGTGCGCGGGAGCCTCGGCGGGGGTGTGACGACTGAGGCGGGAGGGTCGCCCGCCCGGCTCACCGCCAGTGCCGCAGCTTCTCCGGGTTGAGCACGATCCACACGTCGGTGGGCCGGTCGCCGGCGACACCGAGGGTCAGCACCCCGCGCATGCCGCTCTCGTCCCGCCACCCGTAGCCGACGCCGTCGCCGGTGGTGACCTCCTCGAGGACGACGTCGGGGTTCTTGGCCAGCAGTCCGCGCAGGAACCGGGCCACGTGCACCGCGCCGCGCACCGGGTTGCGGGCCGCGCTGACCAGGCCGCCGCCGTCGGAGCGCAGGACGACGTCCGGGTCGAGCAGCGCCACCAGGGTGCTCAGGTCGCCGCCGGCGCAGGCGGCGGCGAAGGCGCGCACCACCTCGTCGCGCCGGGCCCGCGCCGGTGCGCCGGCGCGGGCCGCGTCGACCCGGCGGCGGGCGGAGGTGGCCAGCTGGCGGCAGGCCGCGGGGCTGCGCCCGACCGCCTCGGCGATCTCACCGAAGGGCACGGCGAACACCTCGTGCAGCACGAACACGACCCGCTCGGCCGGCGTCAGCGTCTCCAGCACGACCAGCAGGGCAAGCCCCACCGAGTCGCTGAGCTCGGCCCGCTCGGCCGGGTCGTCGACCGCGTCGGCCGGCACCGGTTCGGGCAGCCACTCGCCGACGTAGCGCTCCCGGCGGGCCCGCGCCGAGCCGAGCACGTCCAGGCACACCCGGCTCAGCACCCGGGTCAGCCAGGCGGCCGGCCGGTCGACCGCCGCCCGCTCGGTCTCGCTCAGCCGGTACCAGCGGGCGAAGGTCTCCTGGACGGCGTCCTCGGCGTCGGCCGTCGTGCCGAGCATCCGGTACGCGACGCCGGTCAGGTGCTGCCGGTGGTCGATCACGGTCACGCGGGCAGCCTGCCAGCCGCCGACCTCACATCCGTGCCCGCTGCGTCGTCAGGAGGGCATGACACCTCCGCAGCAGCTCACGCTCGCCATCGCCGGGGCCACCGGTGTGGTCGGGCAGCACGTCGTCGCCCGGGCCCGCGCGGCCGGGCACACCGTCGTCCCGCTCTCCCGGGGCACCGGCCAGGACGTCGTCACCGGCGCCGGGCTCCCCGCGGCGCTGGCCGGCGCCGACGCCGTCATCGACGTCACCAGCGTCGCGACCACCCGGACCCGGGAGTCGGTCGACTTCTTCACCCGCGCGACCGAGCAGCTGCTCGCCGCCGAGCAGGCCGCCGGCGTCGGGCACCACGTGGCGCTGTCGATCGTCGGCATCGACGGGGAGACCAGCGGCTACTACGCCGGCAAGGTCGCCCAGGAACGGCTGGTCGCCGCCGGGCCGGTGCCGTGGACGCTGCTGCGGGCCACCCAGTTCCACGAGTTCGCCGCGCAACTGGTGCGCCGCACGGCGGTCGGGCCGTTCGTCGTCGTCCCGGCTATGCGGGCGGCGACCGTCGCCGCCAGCGAGGTCGCCGACGCGCTGGTCGAGCTGGCCACCGGCGCCCCGCGCGGGCGGGTGGCCGACCTGGGCGGGCCGGCGGAGGCCGAGCTCGCCGACCTGGTGCGCCGGTACCTCGCCGCGACCGGGCGGCGTCGCCGGGTGCTCCGGGTGCCGCTGCCCGGCGCCGCCGGCCGGCGGATGCGGGACGGCAGCCTCGTGCCGGGCCCGGACGCCGACCACGGCCGGGTCACCTTCGACGAGTGGCTCGGTGGGCTGGTGCCCGCGCGCTGACCGCCGCGGACGGCAGCGGGGCCGGGCACCGTCGGTCGGTGCCCGGCCCCGCTGTCCCGAGGTGCTGCGGTCAGCCCGCCGCGTGGTGCCCCACGTCGTCCCCGCCGCCGTGGCCGTTGCGCTGCCCGTGGCCCGAGCCCTTGCCGTGGCCCTTGCCGTGGCCCTTCCCGTGGCCCTTGCCGTTGTCGGTCAGGTCCAGCGGGGTCGGGTCGGAGGCCAGCGCCAGGGTGACGTACGCGATCGCCTGGCTGTTGATCTCCAGCGCCCGCCGGTCGACGTTGCCCAGGTCGTCCTCGGGGGTGTGGTAGTTCGGGTCGTGCGGGATGCCCGCCGTGCCGCCGAAGAGCGCGACCTCCTCCTCGGTCTTGATGTCGTCGGCGCCGGTGAACAGGCCGCTGGCCGGGATGCCGGCCTCGATGAACGCCTGGTAGTCCGAGCGCCCGGAGAACTCGGTGTCCACCCACGGCTGCCCGGTCCGGTCGAACCGGTCGGTGAACACCTGCTCCAGCGTCGCCGACCCCTCCGGCACCTCGACCGGGGCCTCGTAGGTCGACTGGTCGGCGTCGTAGACCCCGATGACGTAGTTCGGCGAGCCGACCATGTCGAAGTTGAGGTAGCCGGTGATCTGGGCGGTCTCGGCCTCGGTCAGCGACGCCACGTACTCGGTGGAGCCCACCAGCCCGGACTCCTCGGCGCCCCACCAGGCGAACCGGACGGCGTTGCGGGTCGGGTCCTCGTCCATCAGCTCGACCGCGGTCTCCAGGATCGCCGCCGAGCCGCTGCCGTTGTCGTTGATGCCCGGCCCCTCGGGCACCGAGTCCAGGTGCGCCCCGAGCATGATCACGTTGTCCGGGTCGCCCCAGGGCGTCTGGGCGATGACGTTGAAGGTCGTCGTCTCCACCACGTCGACGACGATGTCGAGCACCGCGGTCTGGCCCAGCTGGCCGAGCAGCGTCGTCCCGACGGCCTGGGTCACCCCGCCGACCGGGATGCCGGTGGCGCCCTGGCCGAGGGTGCCGTTGACCGGCTCGTCGGGCACGTTGTTGACGACCAGCACCCCGACCGCCCCGGCCGCGGCGGCGTTCTGCTGCTTCTGCGCGAAGGTGCACGCGCCGCGCGGCACGAGCGCCACCGTCCCGGCGGTGGCCGCGGTGAAGTCGGTGGCCTCGCAGCCCGGCGTCGCGTCGCCCGCCGCGATCGTCGACAGCGGCCCGGACACCGAGCCGGACGGCGAGAACTCCAGGGCCTGCACCTCGACCGGGGCGCCGCCGACGGTCAGCGTCTCGGTGCGGGTGGTCGAGGAGGTGAAGTCGAAGTACTGCCGCTCCACCTCGTAGCCGGCGTCCTCCAGCTCCTCCTGCACGTAGTCCCCCGACGCGTCGTAGCCCGGCGTGCCGCTGGCCCGGTTGCCGCCGTTCTCGTCGGCGATCTCCTGGAACTCCTCCAGGTGCTCCACCACCTCCCGGGTCTTCACCTCGGTGGCGAACTCCTCCAGGTCCGGGCCGCCGGCGTTCGCCGGAGCAGCCAGCAGGACGGAGCCGGCGAACGTGGCCGCGGTGGCGACGGCCAAGCCGGTTCGGCGCGTGCGGAGTGACATCGGTGTCCCCTCGTCGGGCAGCCGCAGGTCCCGTCCCTGCGGCGGGTGCGGAGAACCTAGGCAGCCGGGTGCGGCGTCGTCGAGGGCTGCCGGACGGCCGACCAGGCCGTTGCGTGCGGACCCGATCCGCATCCCCGCTGGTCGGCCCGTGTGTCGTGGGTCACCGCCGAGTGTGCCGCCGGCCGGGACACGCCGGGCGCGACACCCCGGCGGCCGTGCCCGCCGGTCAGCTGTGCACCCGGCCGCCTCGGTCGCCCGGTCAGCTCGTTGTGGCACTGTCGGACCAGCGACCGGACGGTCGGGGCGGCCTCCGGGCCGCACCGCGATCGACGTCCGGCCACCCCACCCGCGCCGCGCACGGTCGCCGGCGCGCGCTCCCCACCCCCGGACACGAACGAGGCACGCACGCGATGAGCAGCACCGACCCCACCCCGCCGACCGAGCCCACGCCGTCGACCGCGACGACGGGCCAGCTCGGCAGCGAGCCGACCGCGGCGACCGGGTACCCCGAGGGCAGCAGTGCCGCCGGTACCGACACCCCGACCGCGGACGGCACCGGGACCGAGCCCGGCTGGGTCACCCGGCACACCACCCTGCTGATCACGGTGATGGTCGCGGTGATCGTGGCCGCCCTGGCGATCGCCGGGCTGACGTACTACCGCTCCGGCGTCGAGGACCGCAACGCCGACACCGAGGCCGCGTTCACCGCCATGGTCGCCGGACAGGGTGCCGCGGTGGAGACCGTCGAGTGCGACGGCGACACCTGCTCGGCCGTGATCAGCGGCCAGGCCTACACCGTGCTGGTGCAGGAGGACGAGGACGGCGAGCAGCACTTCGGCGTCGCCGCCTACACCGGCGACTGACCCCCGGGGCAGATGGGGCGGCTGGGACGCCGGGGTGGACCGGCCCCGGCCGGGCGCGGTGCGGCGGCCGGGGCCGGGGGCCGCACCGACCTAGCGTCGGCGCCGGCCGTCAGCCGGGTGGTCACCTCCCTCGCCCCCGCAGGAGCGCCGCCGTGGCCCGTCCTCTCCCCGCTGCCCGCAGCACCGCCGCGCGCACCCGGCCCCGCCCGGGCCGGGTGCGTCGGCGGGTCGGTGCGGCGCTGGTCGTCGGCCTGGCGCTGAGCGGCACGGTCTCCTGCGCCGGTGGCTCCGACGCCGCCGTCGCGGCCACCGCCGGACCACCGCCGTCGGCCACCCCGCCGCCGCCACCGCCACCGGTGTACTGGCCGCTGACCGGGCTGGAGAGCGGTGCGGTGCCCGCCCGGCCGGCGTTGGCGGTGAAGATCGAGAACTCCGTCGACGCCCGGCCGCAGACCGGGCTGGGGGCCGCCGACGTCGTCTGGGAGCAGGTCGTCGAGGGCGGCATCTCCCGGTACGTGGCCGTCTACCACTCCACCCTGCCGCCCCAGCTCGGCCCGATCCGCTCCGTCCGGCCGATGGACCCGGCGATCGCCGCGCCGCTGCGCGGCCTGTTCGCCGCCTCCGGCGGTCAGGCGGCCTACGTCGGCGACGTGGCCGACGCCGGCCTGCAGGTGCTCACCTTCGACGCCGGGGACGACGGCTTCGCCCGGACCACCACCCGCCGCGCCCCGCACAACGTCTACGCCGACCCGGCCGCCCTGCTGGCCCAGGCCGACGCCGCCCACCTGACCGACCCGGCGCCGCAGTTCGACCTGGCCTCCACCGCCGAGCAGGCCGGCGCCGTCCTGGCCGGCACCCCGGCGACCACCCTGTCGCTGACCCTCTCCGGGGTCAGCCGCCCGCAGTGGACCTGGAGCGCGCCGGAGGCCCGGTGGCTGCGCGCGGAGGGCAGCACCCCCGCGGTGGAGGCCGACGGTGCCCGGCTGGGGGCGGCGAACGTGGTGGTGCTCCGGGTCCAGGTCGTCACCACCGGGGGAGTGGACCCGGCGGGCAACCCGATCCCGGAGACCGTGCTGGTCGGCCGGGGCGAGGCGCTCGTCGCCAGCGGCGGGAAGACCCTGCCGGCGACCTGGGTGAAGGACACCGTGACCGACCGGGTCGTGCTGCTCGGGCCGGACGGCAACCCGGTGCGGCTGGCCCCCGGACGCACCTGGGTGGAGCTGGTGCCGGTCCGCGGGGGCGCGGTCGCGGTCGGCTGAACGGCGAACGCCCCGCGCCCGGGGGTCCGGGGCGGGGCGTTGCGCGGATCAGGTGGTCAGCTGCGGGACATCGCCGGCCGGGCCGAGGCCCAGACCAGGAACCGCGCCGCCTGCTGCAGGTCGGGGACGTCGTTGCCCACCAGCGAGCGGAGCAGGTCGTTGCTCCACACCGCGAGCCGGCCGATCGTCCAGGTGGACTTGTCCACCGGCGGCAGGTCCAGCTCGAACACGGTCTTGACCAGCTCCTTCTTGCCGCCGGTCGCGGCGGTGTACCGCACGATCGGCAGGAAGCGGTCGGGCTCGACCACGCACAGCACCTTGGTCAGCAGCGACTCCTTGAAGGAGGGGAAGCCCAGCCCCTTCTTCGTGCCGTCGACCAGGTGGGTGAACCGGTCCTCCAGC
The DNA here is from genome assembly GCF_054177765.1 of Modestobacter lacusdianchii. Classification (NCBI taxonomy): domain Bacteria; kingdom Bacillati; phylum Actinomycetota; class Actinomycetes; order Geodermatophilales; family Geodermatophilaceae; genus Modestobacter; species Modestobacter lacusdianchii. The sequence goes on from NZ_JBJJTJ010000021.1 coordinate 58,203, forward strand.
CGCAGGCTGTCCGGCCCGAAGAGCAGGTAGTCGATGCTGGCCCGCACCTGGGTGGCGGCCTTGTCCGGGCCGGCGGTCTTCCACGCCCGGTTGAAGCCCGACACGTTGCCGGGGTCGGCGACGGTGGTGGAGTTCGCGAAGTGCAGCAGCTGGTCGGCGGTCGCCGTCCGCAGGCCCTCGGGGGTGAACAGCGCCGCGTAGCGATCGCGGTAGCCGGCCACGACGGGGTCGGGCTCGGGTCGCTCCAGCAGGAACTCCGAGGTGAGCAGCATGACCCGCTCGCGCACGTCCGGCCGGACGTCGGCCGGGGCGGGGAAGGAGGCCTGGAGGGAGTCGACCGACTGGACCGCCGGGCGGGCCGGGTCGCGGCGGGTCTCCCCGCGCAGCCACTCGTTGCCGCAGTCGTCGCAGTGGATCAGCAGCCGGCCATCCGGCTGCGGGGTGCCCGAGATCTCCTCGGAGCTGCAGGTGGGGCAGGTGATCAGTGCCATGGGGCCCCGTTCGTCGGTGTCGGGAGGTGCGTTCGCGCGGCGTGGTCCGCGGGGGCGCTCGAGGAGGTGCCGTCGACGTCCTGCGTCGTCCCCTCGACTGCTGAGCGCCCCGTCCTCGTGACCAAGGGTCGCACGCCGCGGGCTCCCGGCCGCGTCGAGCGCACGCCCGGGCCCGCCCACGGGGGACGATGGGCCCGATGTCCTGGAACCGCGACGACGCCACGCAGCTGCCCCTGCCCTTCCCGCCGAGTCGCCGCGACCGCGCCGAGCACGTCGCCCGGCGGGTCGGCGGCGTCGCCGCGCGGGTGCTGCAGGTCGTGCTCCGGTGGGTGCTGCGGATCGCCCTGCCGGTGCTGAGCGGGGCCGCGGCGCTGCAGGCCTTCCCGTACCACGCGACCGTGCAGGGCGTGCCGTTCGAGGTGCAGGGGTCGCTGTTCAGCCGGCCGGGCCTGTCCGCCGACACCACCCTGGGCAGCTGGGAGTTCCCGGAGGTCAGCAACGTGCCGTTCGGGGTGCACATCAGCCCCGAGGACGTCGACGTCCTGCAGCTGGCCCGGTTCGCCGGCGGGGACGTGCCCACGTTCGTGCAGGAGCTGCAGACCGAGATCACCGCGATGATCCCGGAGATCGCCCGCTGGCTGATCGCCGAATTGCTGATCGGCGTCGCGGTCGGCCTGCTCGTGGCCGCGGCGATCAACATGTCGATCCGGTACCTGCGCGGCCGGCCGCGCCGGCCGCACGAGCTGCGGCTGCGCGCCCTGCAGGCGGCGACGGCGGCGCTGGTGACGGTGGCCGTGGCCGGCTACGGGGTGCTCACCTACAACCCGAACTGGGTGCTGGAGTCGCGGCTGACCGGCACCCTGGCCGCCGCGCAGCTGTTCCCCAGCGAGCTCAGCGCCTACTACTCCCAGCAGTCCAAGGCCTTCGACGTGCTCGGCTCGGTGCTCGGCATCCAGGCCGCGCTGCAGGCGCAGATCGAGGACGACCAGACACCGGAGACCGCCTTGCGGATCATGACGATCTCCGACATGCACCTGGCGGCCAACTACCCGCTGGTGGGGCAGTACGCCACCAACTACGACGTCGACCTGATCATCAACGCCGGCGACGAGAGCGCCTTCGGCACCCGCCAGGAGGTGACCCCGGCCTACCTGGACGCCGTCGCCGCGGTGACCGCCACGACGCCGATGCTCTGGGTCGCGGGCAACCACGACTCCCCGGCGACCGCGGAGGTCATGGCCACCGTCCCCGGCGTCACGGTGCTGGGCACCAAGACCCGCACCGCGGACGGCTACGACGTGACCGCCGGGGTCGTGGACGCCTACGGGCTGACCATCGCCGGGCTCTCCGACCCCCGGGTCTACGGCGGGCCCGGCGCGTACGGCGCCGACGCCCCGGACGTCGTCGACCCGCTGCAGCGGGAGGCGGTCCGGCAGGCACTCGGGGTCGAGGAGACCGACGAGGCGGCGGACGCCGAGCGGGCCGCGGACGCCAGCACGTCGCCGGGCACCGGCAGCGGCGCCACGTCGTCGGCGGGCGGGACCTCGACGCCTCCCGCGGACGGCATCCCGGCCCTGCCCGGGAGTGGCACGGACACGCCGGACGGTACGGCTCCGCCGGAGGGCACGCCCCCGCCGGAGGGCGCTGCTCCGGCCGACGGCACCGCGGCCACCTCGCCGGCCGACAGCGCGGCCACGCCGGAGGCAGGGGGCACCGGCGCGGCCGCGGACGTCGACCCCACCGCGGACCTCGACGCCGTCGACGTCTTCACCACCCACGAGCCGGTCGCCGCCGAGGAGCTCCGCGAGGTGCTGCCCGACCGGATCCGGGCGACGGTCTCCGGGCACGTGCACGCCCAGAACGACACCGCCGACCTGCAGGACGGCGGCACCGAGATCGACCTGGTCGAGGGCTCCACCGGCGCCGGCGGGCTGGACAACATCGTGCGGGGCGAGGAGCGGCCGCCGATCGAGTTCAGCATCCTGTCGGTCGCCGCCGACTGTCAGTTCACCCGGGTGATCCGGTTCTCCATCCAGCCCGGGGTGACCTCGCTGGTCGAGGGCCCGAGCCCGACCACCCCGCAGGCGTTCGGCGACGACGTCACCGCCTCCACGGTGTACTTCCGGCCGCAGGACGTCGCCGACGACCGCACCTGCGGCACCGAACTCGGCATCAGCGAGCAACAGCCCTGGCCCCGGGACGAGCTGGCCGCCGACGACTGACCCGGCCCGCGGTGTCCTCCGGACGGGTGGAGTCCACCGGCCCGGGGCGCACCGGCGGGCCCGCGGGCCTTCCCCTCCCGCCGCCCGCTCCTGATCATGGTCGTGCCGTTCCGGTCCGGGCGCGGTCGGAACGGGACGGGAGACCTGGTCGGTGGCGGCAGGGACGCTGGAGCGCGAGCGGGCGACAGCCGGGCCCGGCCGACCCCGCCGGACCTGGCTGCGCCGGCTGGCCACGGCCCTCGTCGCCCTGCTGCTCACCGCTGCGGTCGGCCTCGGCGTCGCCTGGCAGCTGACCCCCTCGGTCGACGACGCGCAGAGCCGGGTGGCCGAGCGCCTCGCCGCGAACGGCGCACCCGCGCTGCAGGTCGAGCCGGCCCCCGAGCTGGTCCTGGCGCTCCTGGCCACCGAGGACAGCGGCTTCCACTCCCACCTCGGGGTCAGCCCGACCGGTGCGGTGCGGGCCTTCCGCGGCCTGCTCACCGGCACCGACCAGGGCGGCTCGACCCTCGACCAGCAGCTGGCCAAGAACGTCTACCTGGACGGCGAGAACGGGCCGGTGCAGAAGGCCGAGGCCGTCGTCCTGGCGATCAAGCTGGACGCCGCCCACAGCAAGGCGGAGATCCTGCGGATGTACCTGGACGACGGGTACTACGGGCACGGGTTCACCGGGCTGACCGCCGCGACGCAGGGGTACTTCGGGGTGCAGCCCGACGAGCTGACCTGGGCGCAGGCCACCGTGCTCGCCGGGCTGTTCCAGGCCCCGAGCGCCTACGACCCGCTCGTGCACCCCGACCGCGCCGCCCGGCGGCAGGCGCACGTCCTCGACCGGCTGGTGGACGAGGACGTGCTGACCCGCGCCGAGGCGGACGCGATCGCCGCCGAGGACTGGGGCCTCGTTCCCGGCTAGTCGCCCTTGACGTTGACCACCTGGCGCAGCGTGTGCCGGACCTCCACCAGGTCGGCGGCGTCGGCCATCACCTGGTCGATCGGCTTGTAGGCGTCGGGGTGCTCGTCCAGGAACGCGTCGGAGTGGCCCCAGGCGATGCCGCTCATCCGCTGCTCCAGGTCGGCCCTGGTGAACAGCCGCCGGGCTGCGTTGCGCGAGTGGTTGCGCCCCGCGCCGTGCGGTGAGGACAGCAGCGCCGCCTCGTTGCCCAGCCCGGAGACCACGTAGGAGGCCGTCCCCATCGAGCCGGGGATCAGCCCGGCCTGGCCCTTCCGGGCGCTGATCGCGCCCTTGCGGGACAGCCACACGTCACGCCCGGAGTGGTGCTCGCGCTCGGTGTAGTTGTGGTGGCAGTTCACCGTCTCCAGCCGCTGGACGTCGTCCTCCAGGAACCGGCCCACCTGCTCGGCGACGCGGTCCATCATCTCCTCGCGGTTGAGGAAGGCGAACCGCTGCGCCCAGCGCAGCGCCTCGATGTAGGCGTCGAACTCCGGCGTCCCCTCCTCCAGGTACGCGAGGTCCCGGTCGGCCAGCTCGATGCCCTGGGCCCGGCACCACTCCTGCGCCCGGCGGATGTGCACCGACGCCAGCTTGTTGCCCACGCCGCGGGAGCCGGAGTGGAGGAACAGCCAGACCCGGTCCTGCTCGTCGAGGGAGACCTCGATGAAGTGGTTTTCCACTCGTTGGCGGGTGACAACCTGAAGTCCGTCGACAACCCCCCGGCACGTACGCACTGACCACCTGAGCCCTCGTCCACCCCCGGTCCGGAGTGGCGCCACGAACCTGTCAGTGGCCTCCCCGGGAGGCGGAGCCGGTTCGCAGAGCCGGACGCGAGGCGGTCACGTTCTGCTGCTGGGAGCCACCCGCCGGGCGGCACTTCGTCGCGAGAGAGGATGGGCGCCCGGCCCTGAGTGCAGACGTAGGAGTGGGATGGACGACCTCGCCGATCTCGTCAAGACAGCAACAGCGTCGGGATGGGCTGCGAGCTCCGCCAGGCTGGACCAGGTACGCGGCTGGGCGCGGACGCTGCACTGGGAGGAGACCGCGACCCGCAAGGGCGACGCTGCGGTGAGCGTCCTCCGCCCTACGGCGGCCGAGGACGCGCACCCACGGTCGTTGAGTGCCATTCACGGGCTGGGTGAGCAGCCGCTGCACACCGACGGGGCGCATCTGCAGGCTCCGCCTGACATCGTGATCCTCCACGCCGCCGAGCCGAACGGGACTCCGACGCTCCTGTGGAGCGAGGCGTCGACGGCTACCAACCCCGCGTACCCCCGCATCGCCCGGCCGCCCTGCCTGGCCGGCGGGATCTTCGTGGTGGCCAGCGGCAGCACCCGGTTCCTGGCCTCGGCGTACGACCCCAGGGGGTACCGCTACGACCGGGGGGCATGACGCCGGCCGACGAGCGGGCGCACGAGTCCGTCCAGTACTTCGAGTCGCTGGCCAGCAGTGCCTACCGCCAGGAGTGGACGGCACCCGACCAGGTGCTGGTGATCAACAACCGGCGCACCCTGCATGCTCGCGCCGCTGTCGCCGAGGACGACGCCGACCGTCAGTTGACCCGCATCGCCTACCGGGTGCCGCGGCGATGACCGCGCCGTTCGCCGAGGACGCACTGTGGATGAAGGCGCGCCTGTTCATCAACCGGGCGATGGACTCCCAAGTGCACCGCAGCTTCGATGAGCAGGCCCTGTGGGCGTCGCTGGCGCTCGAGGTGCTCGCGAAGGCGGCTCTGTCGCGGGTGTCCCCGCTGTTGATCGCCACACCCGACGAGGACGGCAGCAACCTGCTGATCGCCAGTGGCCTGGTGGAGGGCGAGGCGACGTTCCACTCGGTTCAGGCCAAGACCGTCTTCGCGCGCTGCGCGAAGGCGTTCCGCCCGTTCAGCCTCAAGGAGGCGAAGCTGATCGCGGCGGGGCGCAACGAGTACCTGCACGGCGGCGCGCCCACCATCGGCCCTCTTCCGCCGCAAGCGTGGTGGCCTCGGTTCTGGGCGCAGGCGGTCATCCTGTTGGCCGCGCAGGACCGGGAGATCGAGGAGCTCGTCGGTCCCGACCGCGTGTCGGTCGTTGAAGAGCACCTCGCCCGCAACCGCGAGCACCTCGCGCAGCGGGTGGAGGCGCTGATCGAGCGGGCCAAGCAGCGGCTCAGCCTGCACGAGCAGGGCCTCATGACCACACGCCAGGCGGCGGAGTGGGCAGCGACCGCCGACGCCTCCGCGGGGCTGAGCCATCACGCCGAGGACACCTGCCCGGCCTGCGGGGCCATCGGCCTGCTTGAGGGCGAGGAGGTCTTGTCCTACGAGGTGGAGTACGAGCAGGTCGACGCCGAGGACTACGACGTGTGGGTCAACCTCAGCGTCGGCTCGGAGTACTTCAGCTGTCCGAGGTGTCATCTGGTCCTTGACGGCTACGAGCTGCTCAACGCGGCCGGGCTGGACGATCAGTTTCCCGCTGTTGGCAGCATGTCCGACTACCCCGACCCGGACGACTACGGCAACGACTGACCAGTCCAGGGCGAGCCGCGAACGCCTCTAGGCGTGGGCGGCCCGGACGAACCGCGTGGCGGCCTGCAGGGCCCGGGTCGGGTCGGTGGCGGCCACCCGCTCGGGCACGTCGTCAGAGAGGAAGCTGCTCGGCGACGTCAGCCACGCCCACGCGGCCCAGCTTCCGATGCCCGCGCCGAACAGGACCTCGAGCAGCGGGTGTAGTTCGGCTCGGGGGTCGCCGCCGTCGGTGAGCTGGAACGTCGGGACCCGGATCGTGCCGTCTCGGGGGTCCAGTGCGATCAACGCTCGCTCCAGGCGTCGAGCGGCCACCCATCCGCCGACGGTGGCCACGTCAGGCTCGCGGCGCCGTGCGGCCAGCTCGGTGAGCGTCAGCCAGCCGGTGGCGATCAGCTCCGCCCGCTGCGCGGCCAGCCGCCGCACCTGCTCGTCGGTCATCGACCGGCCCGCGGTGCGCCGCTCACCACGCGTCTGCTCGAATCTCTGCTGGCCACGGCCGCAGGCTACGGGGGAGCGCTGACATCACACCGGGCCTCCGGACGGACGGGTTCACCGCTCCGGGAACGGCGTGAGTTCGTCCTCCCAGGTACGCGCGGCGGCGAGCAGGTCCTCGCGGCCGACCCGGAGCGGAACGCTGTAGGCGTACATGTCGAACTGTGCCTCCTCATCCGCTCCCGGTCGGCCAGCCACCGACTCGTAGGACAGGTGCACGCGGAGGACGAGGTGCTGGCCCTCGCGGGCTGCGACGCTGAATCCGAGGTTGGGCTCGGTGAAGGCCAGCAGGCCCTCAGAGTCCTCGGTCGGGGCCTCGGTCACCGCGACGCGGCCGTCGGCAGCCGCCTGGAGCCAGTCGCGCAGCTCCCGTGCTTCCCACGTGGTCAGGCAGGGGTCATCGAACTTCCAGGACTCTCCTGCCGCCGTCCGCACCCTGCCGCGGACCTCGAGCCAGTTCGCGTCCCAGTCTCCCGGCTCCTTCGGTGCGGCGGGGAACTGGTAGCGGGTCGGCCGGAGTTCGACGCTCGCGCCGTCGAGGGAGGTCAGCAGCACCGGGCGAGCATGTCAGAGGCTGCAACGGCCTGACCCAGCCCGACCTCGACCGGGCGACACGATGGCGTGGCCATACTGCTGTCGTGACCTCGGAGCTCACGACGCTACGGCTCGAGTCGGCCGTCCACACGCACGACGTCCTGGACGGCCGCGTGAGGCGGTACCCGCGGTCGCACTTCTTGGACTTCCTCGTCGACGGCGTCTCACTGCTGAGCACGGCACACGAGCAGGACAACCTCGTGACCGACCTGAACCGGGACTGGGCACCAGAAGCCGTCGCCTCGGCCGTCGAAGCGCTGTCAGGCCGGGGTCCCGCCCGCTACTTCGACGAGGGCCGGGTACCGCTGCTCGTCTGCGCCTCGTGCGGCGAGCCGGAGTGCGGGACCATCACTGCGGCCCTGGATGTGGGGGCGACCGAGGTGACGTGGTCGGGGTTCCGGTGGGAGTACGGCAACCTCCGAGGCCCAGAGCCCATCCACTCGCTGCCGAACCAGGTCACGTTCGACCGTGCCCAGTACGAGACCGAACTGGCCGACGCCGTCCAGCGGGTGGCCGCCCTTCCCGAGAGTGAGCCGCGATTCCTGGAGCGACCGCGCCGCGACCGGCACCTCCGTTGGCCCTGGAAGCGGCGCAAGGACTGACGCTGCGCTCCTCACACGGAGGGCTTGCGTGCCGCCACCCGGTAGAGGGCGAGTAGCCGCTCAACCTGCTGCGGCTCGAGGCCGACTTCGCGCATCAGCTCTGCGCGTAGGCCCGACGCCCGGCTGAACGCCTTGCGGCAGGCGTCGTCGCAGTACTGCCTCGCCCGACCCTGTCGCCGCGGCCCGTGCTGCAGCTCGCGACCGCACTGCCGGCACCAGCCGGGCACCTCCGCTGCCACCCTCGCTACCCGCGGGTCCGGTCGAACGCCACGACCTCACGGCGTGCGGCGCGGTCACGCTCGGCCTGCAGACTGGCCTCGGCCAGCTGCAGGTGGTGCAGTGCCCGGTCGCGCTCCTCCTCGGCCTTCTTCCGCTTGTCCCGCTCCCGCGTGAGACCGGTACGCGCTTCCGCCAGCTGCTCGAGGAGCTTGGCGTGCGGGGACTCCGGGGCCGGCCGCCAGTTGCTGCGGAGCTGACCGACGAAGGCGGCGACCGGCTTGTGGTCCTTGTTCAGGGCCTGCCGGGTGACCCCGCTGAGGCGGGCGACCTCGCTCAGGCTCGGCCGCCTGCCGCTGACCACCAGCGCCAACGCGGCGGCCGTCGCTCGCAACCGGGTGGGGGTGCTGGTCAGCAGCTCGAGGTCGACGTCATCGAGCTCGGTCACCGACCCTGCACCTCGATCAGGTCGCCGAGGTCCCGCTCGATCAGCGCCGCGTTCTCGCCGGCCTGCTCGCGGGCGAGCTTGGGCATGCTGCGGTCGCGGGTCAGGCTGAGCAGCCGGTCGTGCTTCACCTGGTGGGCGGCGAGCGTCGCGCTGACCGTGGTGTGGTTCAGGCACCGGTTGGGCTGGCAGAACGCCTCCAGCGGGGTGCCCTCCTCGGCGCCGCACAGGGCGAGGTCCGGGTCGAAGTCGCACCAGCCGAACTCGGTCAGGCGGATGCCGCGGGCGTGCTGGCGCAGCAGCATCCGAAGGCGGCGGTCGTCCTCCTCCACGCGCGGCTCCCGGCTCAGGGCCTCGTGCACGGCCGCGAAGACGTCCCGCTTCCGCCGGCCGTCGGGCCCGGCCGGCAACCGGGGCCCGACGCCGGCCTCCACGGCCCGCTCCCAGACGTGGAACTCGTCCACCATCGCGTCCACGACGACGTTCTCGTACAGCTCCGCGACCTCCTCGTACAGCTCCCGCTGGCCGAGTGCGACGGCGTCGGGCGCGACGCGGAAGTACCCCGCGGCGGTCTCCGGGTGCTGCCACTTGAACTGCTCCATCGCCGCCTGCGGCCCGTGCGGCCGGGCGGACACGATGCGGGCGAAGGTCCGCCGCAGCTCACGGCCGTCGGGCTTGACCAGGACGGCCAGCCAGGCGGCGCGGTCGGGTCGGTCGGCCGCCAGCAGCGCGGCGGTCGCCGCGTCGTCCTTGACCGGCAGGGGCGGCACGATGCCCCGGCGCACCAGGTCCTGGCCGGCGCGGGCCACCTGGTCGATGGCCCGCTCAAGCCGGGCCGTCACCCGGGCGCCGTCGCGCTGGCCGTGGACGGCCCTGCGGTCGAACAGCGGTGCCTGGCCCGTCGCGGCGAAGCGCCGGTCCGGTGGCACGTCCTTGACGTCCAGGAGCCGGGTCAAGACGCCGACGGCGGCGGCGACGATTGGCGGCACCAGCCACCTCTCCTCGCGTGGCCGCTCCAGGCCCTTGACCAGGTAGCTGCGCAGCAGCCACCTGGTGGTGCCGGAGACCTCGATCGCCTCCAGGGGGCTGTGTCGCGGCACCGCGTCCAGCTCGGTGGCGCGCATGCCGGTGAAGGCCGCCGTCACGAACAGGCAAGCGCCGGCAACCTGACCGAGCAGCTCGCTGCCCTGCGCCTCGAAGCCGTCCCGGTCGAGCCACACCACCTCCCGGCCCTGGGCGTCGACGACCAGGAGGGGTTGGGCGGCCCGGTTCCGCTGCATCGCCTCATGCCGGTCCAGGATGGCGTGCCCGTGCTCCACCAGGAACATCCCCAGGGTCAGCCACGGCCCTAGCACGTCGGCCACCGACAGGGGTGCGGTGCTGTTCACCCGCCGACGCGCCGCGGCGACACCGCCCCCGAGGCTCAGGCCGCTGACGCCGGGCCACGGTTCGTGCGTGAGCCGGTCAACGCCGGGGCTCATCGCCCGGGCGTAGAGCGCGAACGACTTCAGGGCGCTGATGCGGCGGTAGTTCGGGCGCAGACCGCTCTCGTCCTTCCAGGCGTCGTAGTCCTCCTGGGTCACCGCCGCCAGACTGCCCGCCCGTGCGTGTAGCCAGGCCAGGTCCACCGTCAGCCCGGCGAGCCAGCGCTCGACGGTCTTGAGGTCCTTCGGCTTGCGCCCCGTCAGTTCGGTGGTCACCTCGGTGTGCAAGAACGGGCGCGTCGCGAGGATGAACAGCTCCTTCAGGGCGTCCCGCAGATGCGCGGGGATGCCGCCGAAGTGCAGGCGCCGCCGCACGCTGGACGCGGTGTCCCGATGGCCGGAGATGTCCCAGGAGTCGTCGTCGTAGACGCCCGATACCGGCTCGCCGAGCAGTTCGGCCAGCGGGCGTCCGCTGAACCGGCTCGCCGATGTCCGCCGCAGCGGGATGACCGTCACGTGTAGACCTCCTTCAGGCGCTCGATGCGGTGCTGGGCCTCGGCGATCTCCCGCGCGGCGTCCTGCTTCGCGCGGTCGGAGAAGCGCGACAGGACGTGCTGGACACCGACGTCGACACCACCCCAGCGCTGCACGAACTGCTCGGCGGGCATCTGCCGGCGCTCTGCGTCGATGCTGTCGCTCAGGGCCAGGATCACCGGCAGGTGGTGGCGGGTGTGGATCGCGTTCTCGCAGAGCAGACACGCGAACGGCGTCTGCCGGCACAGGGTGCCGACCGCCTGACCGGGGGCCTGGCGCGCGTCGCGGCAGGTGACGGTGCCGCTGTCGTCGCCCTCGCCCCGCACGATGCGCTCGGCGGTCGCCGGCTCCACCCCGTGGTCCACCAGGAGAGCGAGCACCTCGTCGCGCTGCAGATCCGCGTCGATCACCAGCTGCGAGCTGCGGACCAGGCCGAGCAGATCGTCCTGCGCCTCGGCGATCACGGCCTGGCGCTCGTCGGGACTGAGGGCGGCGCTGCGGTACATCGCCCAGGCGCTGAGGCGGCTGTGGTTGGGGTCCAGCTGGCCGGCGACCCCCGGCCCCAGTGCGCGCTCGCTGCGCTCGGCCCACGACTTGCGCATCCGCCTCGTGCTCAGCCGGATGCGCGCGCCGTCGGGGCCCTCGATGCCCTCGTGGCCTTCCTGCACCAACGGCCGCGACGGGACGTAGGTGAGCACCGGGAGCCGAACCGTCTTCACGCTCGTGCGTCCGTCCCGGGCCTTCGACCGCCACAACCACACGTGTTCCGTGCCGGTCCAGCGACGAGCCGGTGCGGTCACGTCGATCCACCGCTCCAGCACCCGGCCGCCGCTCCACGTGCTGACGGCGTTGCCCCTGCGGCTCACGGCCCGGTCGGCCCGCGCCTTCACCCCGGCGATCTCCATGACCGAGGAGCGGCCGGGCAGCCGCCGGACGTCGGTGACGTCCATGCTGGCCAGGACCTGCCCCTCCGCTCCGTACTCGTTGATCACCAGCAGCGTCGCGGCGAGCGCGTCCTGCACGTCGGGGAACAGCGCCTTGATGGCGGCGGCTCGACCGGTACGGTCCGCGGCGACCCGCTCGTCGAAGGCGTGAACGAGGACCCAGGCGCTCCACCAGCGCCTCGCCGCCACCGTGGCGTCGCCGTCACGCGGAGGGGGCTCCACGTCGAGGATCCGCTGTGCGGCGGCGAGCGCCTCCTCGTCCGACGCATCGGGCCCCACCTCCAGCAGTCGGAGAGCCGCGTTGCGCCGGGCGAACAGCGCCGACAAGCGGTCCTTGCACCAGTCGATGACGCAGGCCAGCTCCGCCGGAGAGTACGGCTTCGACGGCTTCGCGTAGCCGAACAAGGTGAGGTTGCGCAGGTAGCGGACCAGGGCATCGTTGCCGGCTGTCAGTGCCGCGTTCAGCAGCAGCCGCCGGGCCAGGACGGTGCGGACGGGCACCGGGGTGGTGAGGTCGCCGAAGAGGGCCGCGTGCACGTGACCGACCTGCAGCGTGGCGGCGTCGGGAGGGTTCGTCGCGTGGGCGGCCAGGCGGTCGCCGACCAGGCGGGCCGCGGAGAGGTACATGCGGCCTGACCCCGGGCTCTTCAGCTCACCGCCCCGGTCGACGAACAGCGGCAGGGTCGCGTCGCGCAGCTGCTGGCGCAGCGGAGAAGCGGGGACGACGGCGAAGTCCAGCAGGCTGGTGTGACCGTCGGCGGTCAGCAGGATGCCCACGGGCACGTCCGACGGTTCCGAGGCCAGGCCGCGGTGCGGGTCTCTCACCCGACCTCCTCGCGGAGAGCGGGGTTGTGCTGGGGGTCCGCGTTGACCGCCAGGAGCAGGTCCCACAGCGCCGCATGCTGGTAGATCAACGTCGTGTCAGGGCCGGCATGGCCCAGTGACTCCTGTACCAGCAGGCCGGTGTTCTCGTGGGTCACGAGCTCGGCCCACACCGGCCGGCGGCCGTGCGCCGCGACGAAGGCGGCGATGTGCTCTCTACGGGCGGCGAGGAAGCGCGTCAGCGCCGTCGCGTAGGTGTGTCTCAGGTGGTGCATGCTGTAGGACCAGTGCAGGTCGCCCCACACCGCCGCGCACCGGGAGCCGGCCAGGGCGAGGGCCTCGTTCAGCGCCGTCGGGTTCGTCAACGGTGCGCCGTTGGCGGTGCGGTGGTTGAGCAGCACCAGCGGGGAGCCTCCGCCCGGCAACACGAGGCGGCGGCGGGCCGCGAGGTCGAGGTCGTTCCACTTCTCCGTGCGCTGTCGGCCATCGACGCAGAAGGTGACCTCGCGCCGGTTGGTTCGCTCGACCACCACTTCCAGCGGCCGCTCGGGCCGCCAGGTCGCGTTCCGCGCGATGTTGCGCCGATCGCCGCGGACGTAGGCGTGCACGGGGCGCAGCCAGTCCGAGAAGGCGATCGCCCGACGACCAGCGTCGTTCTTGGCGGTCTGGTCGGCGACCGCGAGGGGAGTGAACCCGTCGGGGTGCGGCGGGGGTAGCTCGAAGATCGTGAAGGCCAGGACCTCGCTGTGCCGGAGCCCGGCCGCCAGGCCCAGTCCGACGCCGGCCGCGTTCCGCTGAGCGGTGAGGTACCCCTGGAAGGTGGGGTCCGGCCCGCCGCCGTCTGGCAGCTCCCCGAGTAGTCCCACGCGCAGGAAGCGTTCCTGCTGGTCGCTGGGGATGGGCTCGCGTTCGGACTTGCTGCGGCGGCCGCCGTCGAGGCCGGCAACGACCTCCACCGGCCCCCAGCGGGTCTGCACCGTCTTGGTGCTGAACGGCAGCTCGGTGATGCGCCGCGCGCGTACAGCCCACCGGTAGAAGCTGGTGATCGCAGTGCGCCGCTTCCCGATCGTGCTTGCCGCATCGCCGACCGGATCCGCGCTGCGGTCCTCCTGGTCCACCCCGGTGCACTTGAGCTGGTAGGTGCGCAGCATCTCGTCGCCATCGAGGAGCACCTCATCGGCGAGGAGGCCGACGCCGAACTCCGTCTCGAAGTGCGCGGCCAGCCTGACGACCTCTCGGGCGTACGTCTCCCAGGTGTCCGGGCTGTGCGAGGAGGCGAGCCCGAGGAGCCAGTGGTTGACGTCCGCGACCGGGCGCTGGTCGTCGTCGAAGACCGTGGGCAGGCCGGCGACCCTGAGTGCCCTCGGGTCGGGTGCGAACCCCGCGTCTGCTGCGTACTCCGGCTTCCACTTCAGGACCCGATAGGGCACGGCGCACCTCCCGCGGGGGAGTCTGGGGGAGGCCACTGACAGGACCGTGGCGCCACTCCGGACCGGGGGTGGACGAGGGCTCAGGTTGTCAGTGCGTACGTGCCGGGGGGAAGTGGTTGCCCGAGCCGAGCGAGCCCAGCTGCAGCGGCCAGTTGCCGGCGGCGCCGTCGGCCTGCTCGACGCCGGGCAGCCCGCGCAGCTCGGCGACCCGCGCCTCGGCGCTGGGCCGCACCTTCTTGTTGTACCGGCCGGCCGACAGCGGCACCGCACGGGAGATCTGCCCGTGCAGCACGCTCAGGTCCGTGCCCGCGAGGTCGGCGGCGTCGAACTGGGTGCGCACCGCCATCATCCCGCAGCCGATGTCGACCCCGACCGCGGCCGGGATGATCGCGCCCTCGGTGGGGATGACCGAGCCGACGGTCGCGCCCTTGCCGAGGTGCGCGTCGGGCATCAGCGCCAGGTGCGGGTGGATGAACGGCATCGCCGCGGTGCGCTCGGCCTGCTCGCGGGTGCTGGGCTCCAGGATGGACGCCCAGCTCAGCAGGCGTCCGTTGATGGTCTCCATGGTCCTTTCTCGTCTCGTCGTCCCCGGGCGCGGCCATGTCGGCCGACATGGGCGCGCGGGGGTGGGTCGGTGGTGGGGCGCGGCCCGTGGAGTGAACCCCGGCCCCGGGGTGTGGGGACGCCGA